>CAZMDE010000272.1:0-4185 GCA_964564355.1 uncultured Bacteroidales bacterium
AACCAATTTGTTCATTATTTAACATTAGCAAATCATATCACAAAAGCTTCAATTTTACTAGTGATTTTATATTAAATATGCTATCATTACTTTATGAATTATATTGGTAGCAAATTATCATTATTAGAATTTTTAGAGAAATCTATTGAAAAAATAGTTGACAAGAACTCTCGTGTTTTTTGTGATTTATTTGCGGGGACAGGGGCTGTTGGAACTTATTTTAAAAGAAAAGGTTATAAAGTTATTGCGAATGATATTCAGTATTATAGCTTTGTTCTCAATAAACAGTATATCGAAAACCACCAGCACTTAGAATTTATAAAACTAGCCAATATTTTGCCTGAATTAAATAATATTGAAGTTTCTGAAAGGAAGAACTTTGTTTGTGATTATCTGTCAAACATAAAAGGTACGAAGGGTTTTATATATAACAATTATTGTTCAGGTGGTACAAAAAATCAAGAGTTTGAAAGACAGTACTTTTCAGACGAAAATGGAATGAGGTGTGATGCTATAAGAATGAAGATAGAGGAATGGAAAAATGAGAAGCTAATTACGGATAATGAGTATTATTTTCTTTTGGCTACACTTCTAGAAACTATTGATAAGAGAGCAAACACAGCTTCAGTTTATGGTGCATTTTTAAAACAATTAAAAAAGACTGCACAAATGCCATTTATTTTAAAACCAGCAGAGTTGATAATAAACGAGCAAGATCACGAAGTCTTTAACGAAGATATAAATAAACTTATTGGCAAAATTGAGGGGGATATTTTATATCTCGACCCTCCTTATAATCAACGACAATATGCAACGAATTATCATTTATTGGAGACGGTCGCAAGGTATGATAATCCTGAAATTCACGGGAAAACTGGATTAAGAGAATATGAAAACCAAAAATCACTTTACTGCTCTAGGCCGCAAGTTAAAAAATCTTTTGCAGATTTGATCTCTAACGCAAAACAAAAATATATTTTCTTAAGTTATAACAACGAAGGACTTATGACGCTTGACGATATAAAAGAAGTAATGAGTTCTCGTGGAGACTATGGATTCTTTACACAAGAATATGCCAGATTCAAGGCTGATAAAGATGAGAACCGAGATTTTAGTTCTAATAAGACATTGGAATATTTACATTATGTAGTTTGTAAATAGGATTTACTATGAAAACATTTTTAATTTTATTCAAAACGGTCTCGCTCCCTTTTTCCTCTAACAAAAAGGATATTTACTTAAAGGAGTGGCTTAATTATATAAGCGAATTAAATGCTTCTAAAAAGCTTATTAATTATTCTTTCTTAAAAAAGGATGTAATTATACTTTCAGGAGAAAAAATAGAAGACAAATCCTATATACCGCATAAAGATATCTTTAGTGGTTTTTTTATTGTAAGTGCAAATAATTCTAAAGAGGTTGTTGAAATTACTAAAAATTGTCCTGTTTTCAAAAGAAACGGCGATATACAAATAAAGGAAATTGACGAAGACTATTTAAACAATAAATAAATATATGACTAGTGAGTTTAAAATTTTTATAAAAGATATGGACGCTGCATTTTTTAGATATGCTCATTTATCGGGAGCGGTAGAAATATATATGTTAATTTTAGAAAGTAAGGATTTACAGAAATCCTTTAGTAAAATTTTAACCAATCAAGAAACAGAATGGAAAAAAATACATAGATACATGGTTATAAATAATCAAACTACCGTTTGGTATCCAGAGTTACCTATTAATAGTATATTAAGTGAAAAGAACTCATTACTTGGTTTTCTCTATGGTATCACCCTAGGCTCTTTTGTCGCAAGTTTCGATTATTATTTATCTTCAATTCTTGTAAAACAATATGGAATTAAAAATACAACTGGCAATTCTTGGAAAAGATTTAGTGAAATAACAAACATTAGATTAGATAATTTTGAAAATAGTAAGTTTATATATACTCTTATACAAGAAAGACACAAAATAGAACATAACAAAGCTCGAATAGATAATAAATTTCTAGCAAATATGAATTTAATGGGAGTAGAGCATGTTTATACTATTGGTGATTCAATTCAAAAAAGTCATATAGACATACTCTTAACTAATGATATCATTCGTAAATTCACTAATGATATAGATGTTGCACTTAGAAAATAGGAAAATAGGGTCCCTCCTTCGCTAGACTTCGGGCGGGCAGGCAGGAACCTTTTAATAAATAGGTGAATGGTTTGAATTCTTGGGGAAATGGGTTTATAATCTAAGCATTATTAACTAATTTAAATTTATGATAGAAGCTACAAATAGAGATATGAATACCACCAATGAATCATTGCCAGCGACAGGCACAACTGATCCGCAGCAAAGGCTAGCTTATTTAGCAGAAAGTGTGAAAGAAGATTTGCAAGGCGCTAAAATAGGTTTTCCGGGAAAACTTGTTGGTTTGTTAATAAATGATGGCGCCATAATAGACACTACAAATTTTTACAAATTCATTGACAGGGATAGCTATGCGCTTTCTATAGAAAGTTTTTCTAGAGAATTGGCGGAAAATATGGAGATAGATTGGGTTCAAAAAGCTGTGACAGACAACTTGAAGTTGGTTGCCACTAATTATCCCGATAGGATGGAGCGCTTGGATGATGTAAGGTATGCGCTGATCGATGGAGATGAGTATGAAAACTATATTGACGCCACTGGACTAGATGGTTTTGCGAGAGTTATTTTTTATGACCCTCAAAGGCATCAAGTGAATATTAATAAGCGACTTATTGCAGAATTACGCAAAAGAGTTGTAGGGGGTGCGCAAGATTACCCCAATAGATACAAGGAATTTGCTGAGCGGATGACCTTAAGGCAGTTTTTATTACACGAGATGATGCACGCAATATCTTTTAGTAAGATAGAGTTTCATGGCAATTGTTGTGAATATTATTCTGGCATGCAAACAGAAAGAATTGATTTGGTTTCTGGTAAGAGAGAATTGAAGAATAAAAATTTAAACGAAATGATTACTGATTATCTGTCGGCTGAATTATTACTGAAGGATATGCTGGAAAACACAGAAGATGACGAGATGAAGAGATACATAGAAGGTCGTGCAAATAACAACAATGAATTTGCTCTATTTAAGGAATTGGAAAAATTGGTTGGGCCAGAGATCATACCCGCCGCTTATTTAGATGGAAATGCCAGAAAATTATGGGATGTCGTTGAAAAACACGGAATCAATCCGCGTCGAGTCAGAGACTTTGTGAATAATGGAGATTATGAAAAGGGAGCAGAATTTATTAGAAAAGAAAGAGAATATCTTGCAAAAATAAAAAAGGGGTCAGCCACTATTAATTTAAGAAACTAAGGACTGCTCTTTAAGGTGAGACCTTTTTGCGGATTTTAAGGTCTCACCTTTTCCCGCAGGCTTATTCTGATTAATATTCCCCAAACCATTCGCCAAAAATGGCGAATGGTTTTAAATAAAGTGTAAAATTTAGACAGAAAAAAAGCCCCTCAAGCTTGTGACTTGGGGGCTCGACGGAGAGGTAAGGGTTCTTATTCTCTTAGGTTTGTGTTATGCAGATCAGCCGAAGCGGATCAGCTACTAACAAACCGGAATTACCCCTTTACGAAGAGTTTTACTCTTCGACCTTGTCCGTCTTGGCAACCTTCTGAACTTCGGCCATGCACTTGTCATAGGCCGTTTTCAGAATGATGCCAACGAATTCGGCACCTTCCTGCGGTGTGATCCCGAGCTTCTTGGACGTGTTGGAAACCTCGCGCTTAATCTCCGAAGGATTCAAGCGGATGTTGCCGTCGCGTTCCAGTTTCTCCTGCAGGACCAGCATTGCAATCTCACCGATTCTCTCTTTGCTCAGTGCCATAATATGCACTCCTTCCTTAATGAACACTTACCTGTACGTCAGGCAAACCGGCTGATTACTAATATTTCATCAACTATTTAATCATAGCACCTTTAATCTTTTTTGTCAAGTTTTTATAAAAAATAGGAAATTAGGGTCAGCCACCATTAAATTAAACAAAAAGGTCTGCTCCTCAAGGTGAGACCTTTTTTGGGATTTTAAGGTCTCACCTTTTCCCGCAGGCGGTTTGGTACTGTGGATAACTTGCAAAGGCCTAGCCTTTGTAGGCTAGGCCTTGGTAAGATTCGTATTTATGTGCTAAGCTTATTTTAGCTTCCAA
>CAZMDE010000273.1:0-4166 GCA_964564355.1 uncultured Bacteroidales bacterium
ATTTTCTAACTTCTAATGTCTAACTTCTAACTTCTAATAAAATGGCAAAATATTCTAAAACTCCGTTCATGCCAAGCTTAAGAGGTAAAGCTGGTGGAATCGTATTTTCAGAAAACAGGTACGGTCCCTATATGGCTGTCAAATCTATGCCTGTTAAAAGAGATTCTCCCGCTCTTAGCAGAGTTAGAAGCACTATGTCTGCTCTTTCTCAAATCTGGTCTTATAAGCTTTCCGATGAACAGTATTTGGCATGGGCTAAATATACTGAAAAATTCAGGCAAAAAGATACTTCCGGTAATATCTATAACCCTGCTCCCCGGGATATTTTCACTAATCATAATTTTAATCTTAAGGCTATCGGAATACCAATCATTCTCGATCCTCCCAAAATCAAAACCCTGCAAAATATTAGTCAGTTTAAATTAAATATTTCTGCTAATAATGATGGTCTTGAATCCATTAACCTCTTCTTTAAACCTGAATTAAATAATGACACCCGTATTCTTATTTTTGCTACTGATTATTTGAAAAATTGCATCTTCTACTTTAAAGACAACAAGTTCCGTAAGATTGGTTATATTGATAATACTTTTAAATCAGGCGATTCTATTCTATCGCTCTATAAATCAGTATTTAACTACAAAGCTACAATGCCTAAAAATTTTAAGATTGCTTTTAGATTTAAGGTAATCTCTGCTATATTAGGCATTTCAGCCCCTGTGGTTGAAACCTCAGCTTCATTTCGAGCCTTGTCTTAGCCCCGTCTTAGCCCCGTCTCAGCCTTGTCTTAGCCTTGTCTCAGCCTTGACCTCAGGATATCATACTGTCCCCCAATAGTTTATAATCAGTCCCTAATGAGTGTTGACCTATTCATTAATATTAGATAATCCATTGATTTACAACCAATAAACCAGTGAACCTATAATGTTGAGCAATGCGAAATCCATAGCGACTTGTTCCGATTTTTTGGAATTTAACGTGAAACTAATAACAATTAACCAATGAACTAGTGAACTAATGAACTAATGAACCCTTTTCGCTTTTCGCTTTTTTGTATTACTTTAGCCCCTCAAAATAGAATAAATTTAAAGATTTAAATTAATATCTATATTGCTACATTTCTAAATTTATAAATTGAAATTGTGACTTTCTCCGTAACCATATTAGGCTCTAATTCCGCAGCTCCCGCTTCTAAAAGATTTCCGAGCTCCCAGGTAGTTAATGTACAGGATTACCTTTTTCTGGTTGACTGTGGTGAAGGTACCCAAATGCAGCTTAGAAAATATAAAATTAAATTTCAACGCATAAACCATATATTTATCAGCCATCTGCATGGCGACCACTATCTTGGACTGATGGGCTTGCTGTTCACCTACCACCTCCTTAACAGGGAAAAAGAACTGCATATATATGCACAAGAAGCGCTTTTGCAGATTATTAATATACAACTGGAAGCTGCTAATTGCAGACTGGTTTATCCCCTGGTTTTCCATAAAATAGATGCTGCTGAACATAAAATCATTCTTGACAATGAAATTCTTACAGTCGAGACAATTCCACTTAAGCATACTATACCGACCTGTGGTTTTCTTTTCAGAGAGAAAAAACATTTGAGAAATATTAATATTGATACTCTGCAAAATGAAGTATTAGAACATTCTGATTTTGAAAGAATAAAAAGAGGAGAAGGTTTTATTAATTCCAAAGGTAAGGTTTTTAAAAATAAAGACATTACTTTTGACCCTCCCCATCCACGTTCTTATGCTTATTGCTCAGACACCTCTTATTATGAGCCGGTTATAGAACTCATAAAAGATATTGACCTGTTGTATTATGAAACAACATTTAAAAATGATTTATCCGAAATTGCTGCTGAAAAGCTTCATACAACCTCTGTTCAGGCTGCCACAATCGCTAAAAAAGCTGATGCGAAAAAGCTTATTATTGGTCATTTTTCTGCACGATATGAGGATGATGAACTACTCGCATTTATTGATGAAGCTGCCACTGTCTTTCCAAATACTGAATTAGCTTTGGAAGGTATTGTTTTTAAGATAAATAATTAAATGCTCATCTTCGCCAAAACATTATATGACAACCTCATAGTTAGAACTTATTTGTCTTGTAAATTCATGTATCTTATCAAAAATACCCTTTGGAAATATTTTATAAATTTGCAAATAATCTTTACTATAATTACCTTTTATTTAAATATTAATCATAATTAATGCAGAAGTATTTATCAATTATTATTTTTTTCTTACTGTCTATTGCTATTAATTTAAATGCTCAAAACCATAAATATATATTTTCAGGAGTAGTTAAAAATGAAATTACGAATGAACTTCTTGAAGGTGCAACCATACAGATAAATCAGGCTGAACGATTAAATGTCAGGACTCTTAAAACAAATAAGGAAGGATATTTTAAAATATCACTCGAAAAAGGCAATTACAATATCAAAATATTATATGTCGGTTTTCATGATTCTGTATCTGATATTAAATTAGATAATAACACTCATTTAACAATACCTCTTAAATCGAAATCCATTCTTGTTAAAGAAGTAGAAGTAAGCAGTGAAAGGGAAGATAAGAACATTAAAGATGCTAATGCCGGGGAAAAAGAAATAAAAGTTGAAGAAATAAAAAAACTTCCTTCTTTACTTGGTGAAACTGATATTTTAAAATCAATCCAGTTAATACCTGGAGTGCAATCTTCTGATGACGGAGGAACTGCTTTATATATCAGAGGAAGCGGTTTCGGACAAAATCTGATGGTATTTGATGACGCTGTTATTTATAATCCTTCTCATTTGATGGGTTTCTTTTCTGTTTTTAACAGTGATGCAATTGACAAAGTGAAATTAATAAAATCCGGTATGCCATCATATTATGGTGGTAGAATTGCTTCTGTTGTTGAGATTGCAGGCAGAAATGGAAATATGCTGAAGCCCTCAGTTAGCGGAGGAATTGGTGTCCTGTCATCAAGATTATCTCTTGAAAGCCCAATAAACAAAGGAAAAGGGTCAATAATAATTTCCGGCAGAAGAACTTATCTTGATTTAATTTCAGGTGCAATCAAAGGATTATTGAAAAACAATAATAGCAATATTTCTAACTTTTTTAAAACAACAAAATATTATTTCTATGACCTTAATCTGAGAGCTGTCTATAACTTAAGCAGCAAAGATATTCTAACCTTGTCTTCTTATATTGGACAGGATAATTACAAATATAGCTATAATAACTCAGATTTTACAAACTTAAGCTGGGGTAATAAACTGGCTTCATTAAAATGGGTGCATAGTTTGAATAAGGATGTTTACTTTAGTCAGGTTATTTATGTTACAGACTATTCTTTTGCATTTAAAACCCTGCAGAACAAATATGATTTTCTTCTTAACAGCGGTGCAAAAGACTGGAGTTACAAGTTTAACCTGACAATTAATAAATACGCAAAGCATAAGCTCAAAACTGGATTTGATTATATTAATCATAATTTCTCACCAACTCATTTCGATGCTACTGCTTTGGATGTAAAATTAAAATTTGCTGAAATGACAAATTTGCATTCAAATGAATATGCATTATATGTCCATGATGAATTTGAAATTACAAAAAAGTTGACTATCAATGCCGGATTGAGATATTCGTTGTTTCAGCAAACAGGTCCTTTTATAGATTACATTAAAGATAACAACGGACAAAATACTGATACAGTAAATTTCAGCAAACATCAAATAATTAAAACTTATAGTCGTCCCGAACCTCGTTTATCTTTATGCTATTTGTTAAATCAAAATTCATCATTTAAAGCATCGTTTTCCCAAAACTATCAGTATGTTCATCTGGTTTCTATTCCTTCTGTGTCAATGCCTACTGATATATGGATACCAAGCATGAAAAACATTAAACCTGAATTCGGAACTCAGTACACAATTGGATATTTCAGAAATTTTAATAATAATGCATTTGAAAGCTACATAGATACATACTATAAGCATGTGGATAATATGATTGAATTTGAAAAAGACATAATTAATAGTGCTTTTGAACAAACCTTATTTTCTGATTTTGCTGCTGGTACAGGAGAAATGATGGGTGTGGAATTTTATTTTAAAAAAAATAAAGGGAAATTCAACGGAAGTATTAGCTATACTCTTT
>CAZMDE010000274.1:0-4163 GCA_964564355.1 uncultured Bacteroidales bacterium
GACAATTAAAATATTGGATGCCCTTAAAGCCAAAGGGACTGAAAAATTATATTTACAAATTAAAAACTGGTGTAATAATTCTAACTTGAATGAGCCTTTTAATAAGTTGAATATTATTAATGAACTTGGAGGAATTAAAGATTTTAAATCCCTCATTCAGTACACAAATGACAATGGAATAAAATTTTATCCGCTGTCAGATTTCCAATATGTTTGCAGAAATGGTTTCAACAGTAGTTATGATCCAAAATCAGATGCAAGCAAAACATTGGACAATTTAATTGCGTATGATTACGAATTTGATTTGGCTACAAACAGTAAAAATAAAAATACAGAGCGAACGATTGTTAGTCCTAAAAAATATGGGGATTTTATAAATTCGTTTATTCATAATTATAATAGCTATAATCTTAAAAACTTAAGTTTAAATTCTTTCGGAACTGATTTATGCTCTGATTTTAGCGATACAAGAACTATTGATCGTCAAGAATCGGCCGAGATAATTTCACAACAAATGAGGAATTTGTCAGATAAGGGTTATAATTTGGTTGTTAATGGCGGAAATGTATATGCACTAAATGGGGCTTCAATGATATTTAATGCGCCTATTGTTTCAAGCAACGAAAATCTTTTTGATGAAACTGTTCCTTTTTTCCAAATTGTTTTACATGGTGTTTTACCATATACTGTAAAGCCATTAAATTTAAGTTCCGATTTTGAAACTGATGTTTTGAAGTGCATTGAGACCGGCTCTATTCCTTCCTTTGAATGGATTTATGAAAATAACGATGTTTTATCAGAAACTTCCGTAAATATGTATAACAGTTATTATAAGGAATGGATAGATAAAGCAGCCCAAACCTACAATAAAGTTAATGAAGCACTCTTAGGATGTGGAGATTCAATCATTACTGAACATATTAGACTTAGCAAAGATATCGTTAAGGTGATATATAGTAATGGAACAACTATATACATAAATTATGGTTTTAATGAAGTTTTAATAGATAATATTACGATAAATCCTCGTTGTTTTAAAGCACTTAAAGGAGTTGATAAACAGTGACAAGTAAAAAGCAACTTAAAATATCTATACCAACTCGTAAAGCTATATACGGTCTTTTGTTTACTCTTCCTTTTTTGATAGGTTTTATTGTATTCTTTTTATCACCCTTTGCTTTTTTTGTTACTTTGGCATTCAGTAAGATGACAGTTACCGTTCAAGGAATGATTGTAGAATTTAACGGTATAGAAAATTTTAAAAATCTTCTTATCAGTAACAAGGACTTTCTGACTAATATTTTTGATAATATAAAGAGTATTTCCTACAAAGTACCATTTATTATATTATACAGCTTTTTTATAGCCATTATCTTAAACCAAAAATTTAAGGGGAGATTTTTAGCAAGAGCTATCTTTTTCTTTCCGGTTATTATTGCATCCGGTTCTCTTGCAATTTTAAATACAGACTACCTAAGTATGCAAGCACAAGCTGTTGTTTCCGGGTTAGACCAGAACAATACAGTAGTTGCGGGAAATTCATTATACCGCACTATTCTAATGCTTTTTGGACAAAACAGCATTAGTAATACACTTGTTCAAACAGTGGATACTATAATCTCATCAGCAGATGAAATTGTTAATGCATCAGGGGTACAAATACTTATCTTTTTAGCCGGTTTACAAACTGTTTCACCATCATTATACGAAGCATCTCGTATTGATGGAGCTTCAACCTGGGAGAATTTTTGGAAGATCACATTGCCAATTCTAAGTCCGATTCTACTTGTTAATGTAGCTTATACGATAATTGATTGCTTAGCTGCAGCAGATAATTGGATTATAAAGGCTATTTATGATAAGGCTGCTTATTTAGGGGAATATACCACAAGTGGTGCTATGGGTGTTATATATTTTATTATTATATTTGCTTTACTTGGAACAACAATGTTTTTTATTTCAAAATTAGTATATTATGAAGATTAGAAGGATGGGCTGATATGGTGAGTTACAATAACATTTGGAAGTCACTTTCCCTAAGGTTTAAACAGTTGAAAAAACTAAAAATAAATAAAAGAATAATAAAGGCGAACATTTGGAGAATTATCAGAACAACACTTATTGTTGGTCTTGCTTTTATTGTTCTTTATCCGCTTATCTTTAGATTTTCTTCGTCAATAAAAAGTGCAGCTGATATTGCAGACCCAACTGTTTTGTTTGTTCCAAAAAATCCAACATTTATCAATTTCCAAACAACAATGGATGCGATAAATTATGGCAACACATTTATTAGTTCGGTTTTATTTTGTTTTATGACAAGTGCTCTGCAAATTATCTCATGTATATTGGTTGCATATGGTTTAGCAAGGTTTAAATATTGGGGTAATAACATCGTTTTTATTTTAGTTATTTGTACACTGATTATTCCACCTCAAACATTAATATTGCCGCTCTATTTGCGTTTTAAATATTTTGATATTATAAATCTTTTTAAATTTACAGGAGGCATAAGTGGTATAGACCTAACCGGAACAATTATACCATTTGTTTTGTTATCAATAACAGCCAATGGATTTCGAAATGGATTATTTATATTTTTGCTAAGGCAATACTATAAAAATTTACCATATGTATTAGAAGAGGCGGCATATATTGATGGTTGCGGGCCATTTAAAACCTTTTATAAAATTATGCTACCTGGCTCTGTGTCTATGATTGTAACAG
The DNA here is from genome assembly GCA_964564355.1 of uncultured Bacteroidales bacterium. GTDB lineage: Bacteria > Bacteroidota > Bacteroidia > Bacteroidales > JAGODS01 > CAZMDE01. The sequence continues at coordinate 2,725 of CAZMDE010000274.1, forward strand.
TTTTCTTGTTTTCTTTTGTTTGGCAATGGAATGATAATCTATACACAAGTCAGTTAGCACCGAATCTTCCGTTACTAACAAATAAATTACTCGGTCTTAATTTTAATACATTAGGAACTTTATCAGATATTTATAATGCGTCACTAATGACTCCAAAATTCTTTTTGTTGGTTACTCCACTCATTTTCCTTTATATATTTGCACAAAGATTCTTTACAGAGAGTATTGAACGGAGTGGAACTGTTGGGTAATTCATAACGATGTCTGATTATTCTCATTATAAATAATAAAACTATAATTAATTATGAAGGTGAAACAAATGCCAAAAATTAATTTCTCTCTAAAAATCATTTCCTTTTTTTTGGTTTTAATGATTTTTAGTGTTCAGCAAAATTTCTTAAATTTAATTTTTGCTGAATCGAATTACAATAATGACATATCTGTTGTAGATAAAAACCCTTTGAGCACTATTGCAATTGATTCAGCTGGGAGCTATGAAACCTATTTAGGGTTGTATAAGGATGCAATTATGCCACAAAAACAATATGAGATTCAAGCTAATAGCTACTCTAATTGTTCATATAAACCCGTTTTTAAAGAGAATTTTGAAGGAATGAATGGGTTAAGTGTTTTAACCAACGAGGACGGGTTTATTGAATGGCCTGTTAATATTGAACAATCTGGTTTTTATAATATGGAGGTCGTTTACTATCCAATATCCGGAAAATCATCGGAAATTGTAAGAAATATTTTGATTGATGGGAAGTTACCCTATAAAGAAGCGAGAAATGTGTCTTTTTATCGTGTATGGGAATGTGTACGAGGAAAAGATATGAAAATAATTCAAAGGGATAAAAAGGACAACGATATACTTCCAAATAAAATTGAGAAACCGGAATGGGTATCGTTAGATGTAAAAGATTCTGTAGGATATATAAGAGAGCCGCTAAAGTTTTATTTTTCAAGTGGTTCGCACACCATTCGATTTGACTCAGTAAAAGAACCTTTGCTTATTAGTAAAATTATACTACATAAGTCTTTTGTGCCTCCAAGCAACGAGCAAGTTAAAGCTGAATATGAAAAAAAAGGCTATAAAAAGGCAAATGCAACGCCAATTAAAATTCAGGCAGAAGAGTTAGAGCTGCAATCCAACCCAATTATTCAAGCTGTTTTTGATCGTTCCACACCAGCAACAGAACCGAATAGTCCGTCAAAATTAAGACTAAATGCTTTGGGTGCTCATACTTGGGCTCAAAATGGTCAATGGGTTACTTGGGAGTTTGATGTTAAGGAATCAGGATTGTATGTTTTGGGGATAAAAGCCATTCAAAATATAACAAATGGGTCTTTTTCATCAAGAAAAATTTACATTGATGGTGAGGTTCCTTTTAAAGAATTAAACGATATATCATACAATTACAGTAGCAAATGGGACATAG
>CAZMDE010000275.1:0-1182 GCA_964564355.1 uncultured Bacteroidales bacterium
AGGTCATATTTGATGGCTTTATTGCAATAGCCCCATCTTCAGGCAAACAGCAATACTGGGCATGCGCGCTCATTTTAAATTCAGTAGAAGCAAAAACTGGATTCCCGATTTTAAACAGACTAACATTCTTGCCAACTGCTTCAATATCTCCGGCAAGTTCCATTCCAAGTATTTTTTTTCTTGGTCCATTGAAACCAACTATGATTCGCATCAGGGGTTTGAAGAAGAAATCTTTGACGGGTCCTAAACCAGGCTCTAAACGCCTTATCTTAGTATCACCTATGTGCACTGTTGTTGCAATTACTTTTATCAGTACTTCATTATCTTTGGGAGTTGGTTTTTCCACTTCTTTAAACTGAAGCACTTCGGGCGCTCCGTATTTAGTGCATATAACTGCTTTCATTTTGTTTGTATTCATAAATGATTTTTTTAAAGTTATAAAATTACAAGAAATTATTCACATGGTTTTAAACATTTAAAATCTTTATCAATTTTAGTGTCATTTATAGGGCAAGTTGTAGACGAACATTTCATTCTGCCCTGAAGTATTTTTACTCCCCAGGGAATGTATCCGGCACACATTAGCAAAGCACCAATAGTACTAATGAATTCTATATCAGGATTGTTAAGTAATAAAAGTCCTGATATAATGCATACAGTTTGCCATTTGCTTATAAATTTTTCTTTTAATAGCCCCAAAGCTTGTATTGAAGCCCCAACAGGTAATAATGGCAATAACCAAACCACCCAAAGCATCCCTGCTTTATTTACAATAACACTAAGAAAAGGAACGAACTCCTGAAATTTAGCTTCCAGCAATGTGTCGAATGCAGACAGCACCAGACATAAAGCACCTTTGTCAACAGCTAAAATGAATGCTCCGAATAAAGCTATTATTCCGCCCCAAAAACCTAATTGTTTGCCTTTCCCCTGCAATACATTCATGAAACTAATTAAAGCTATCATTATTACAGGGACTGCAAACATTACAATTAAATGCCCAATGTGATATACAGGCTGATTGTGAAACCTTCCAACCAATTGTTCAACAGTTTGAAGTGCCTCAAGTTTTAAGAGATTAGGGTGCATCATAAACCCTGCAAGCAGCATTACAGGAAATGCAATAAGTGAAATTGCAAAACCTTTAATTTTTAATGATTCAATTTTCATAACTTTCTTATA
>CAZMDE010000275.1:1192-4159 GCA_964564355.1 uncultured Bacteroidales bacterium
TATGGCTTTGTTGAATAAATATATAAACTGATTCATTTGCGATAATTTAGATGATTTGAATTCCTCTGTGGAACTCTGTGTAAATCTCTGTGTTTCTCTGTGTTATAATTTTCATTACTTAATTCATGCAACAAAGTCTATTTAAATTAAAAATAAACCCTGTACATTAAGTTTGGGAAAAAGCCAAACTGGGTCATATATCCAACATTGCCGGGCTTGCTACTGTCATAATATTCTGATATCTTAGCCTGGTTGTCAGTAAGGTTCATCAGGTCAAGAAAAATCTCATGCGTTGCTTTCGGTCTGTTAATCTTATAGCTTACAGAAAGATTTACAGTATAGTAAATATCATCAAACTTTTTATCGTATGCTTTCTTATAATCCCAGTATTTATTATTAGCAGGGTCAACAGCTACATTTCCCTGTGCATCTCTTAAAAGAGGAATATATTTATTAGCTCCCCTGAAAAACAATTTAGTATTTAAAGCCAGTATTTTGTTTTGCTTTTTGCCAAGATTTTTCCATTCTTTACCGAATAACATATTCGCTAAATAATTGCCATTGTATTGTGTATTCCGCTCCACACCCTCGAGTGATTTGTATTTCGAATCGAACAGAGAAGCATTAATTAAGAAATAGAATTTCTTATCGAAAAATCGTTCTAATGTGAATTCAATGCCGTAGTTTTTCCCGCTTCCTTTATTTACTAAAGTAACATACCTGTAATCTATACCTTCGTTGATAGTTGAATAATAGCTTGTATCATTGTTTTCAACTGGCAGGTTATAGAGATGCTGGTAGTAAACTTCCACTTTTGCCATCAGATTTTCCGAGAAACGCCTTTCATAACCTACCACATAATGGTCTGCTTTTAGTAAGTCCAGATTTGTATTTGGTTCAGTTATAGTTCCATCATTTTGTTTTACTTTGGTGAAATAATTATGTACACTTTCCATAGTGCTGTGCTTGCCATATCCGGCATGAATTGAATTAAATGCATTAAGTTTCCAGTTTATAGCTATTCTCGGTTCGATACTGAATTTCTTATTCAGCAGGACATTCATATTATGAATCCCCGAAACCAGCGAGATATTATCATTAAACATGTGTTTCCAGCTAATGAATTTATTTATTGTGCTTATGTTTTTATTGAAATCAGCAACATTAAACAATGCAATATTTTCATTGTTGTTCATACTTTGATTATAATTATAAGCATAAAGCGTGTATTTTGCGCCTACCTGAATCTTATTTTTTGCATTAAGTTTATTATTGTAAGTTATAGCTCCCCTGTAAGTCGAATTTAATATCCTGCTTCTGAAAGTGTGCAATTTTTCTCTAACTGAATCTCCTTCATAAATATCATCATTAATTCCGGTTCCGGAATAATATACAGATGTTTTAATAAAGCTGTTATTATCTAAAGACAGGACATGGTTCATTCCTATGTTCGACAGATAAGCGTCTTTATTAAAATCTTTGAAAATATCAGCATTCGATGTTGAACTGCCCGGAGTTGAAAATTCTCCCGGTTGTATGTTTTTCATTGCAAAGCCGCTTAATCCTCCCAAACCGAAAAATGAAAACGTACCTGTTTTTTTAGTTGGAAGCACTATTTTGAAAGTTGCATCCTGGTAATCTACCACTCCTTTCACATCAACCAAACCAAGCTTCTTTATCAGCGTAACAGTACTATATCTGTAATTAACAAGATAAGAACCTGCATACCCTTTTTTGAATGGTCCTTCAAGTGTTATGTCTGTTCCCAGTATCCCAACTCCACATGCAGCTTCAAATTTTTCATTATTTCCTGACCTGAGCTTTAAATCCATCACGCTTGACAAAACATCACCATATTCAGGAGAGAATGCTCCCGTATAAAAATCTGATGTTGCAAGCAAACTGTTATTTAAAGCAGTCAGAGCTCAGAATGACGAGTTTTGGTCATTCATATGATAAGGGCTTGAAATTTCTACTCCATCCAAACGCCATTGCATGTATTTCGGCGAATTGCCTCTAACTATTATATCGCTGCTTCCGCCATCAGCGCTGCACGTTACGCCTGCAAAACTCGAAACCACACGTGCAGGGTCGTCCATACCTCCTGTATAGCGTTTTGTTTCTTCAGGTGATATTGAACGTGAACTTATCATCGCCATCTCGTTCAAAGCCTCTCCCTTATTCTTGTTTGCTGAAACAACCACTTCATCCATCTTAATAGCCGATTCAACCAGATTAACATCCACTACCATCTCCTTACCCGATTTCACCTCAAGGTTTGCAATTGTTTTTGTTTCATAACCAAAGTAAGATACTTGTAAAGTGATTCTGCCTATAGCTGTGTTTTCAAGTCTAAAAATGCCATTCCCGTCTGTTACAGTGCCAATCAAAGGGTTTGTGCCGGGTATTGACACTATTGCTCCAACAAGAGGTAATTTGCTGTCAGTATCAGTTATTGTACCTCTTACTGTTTGTGAAAGTTTCTGGCTGAACGCAAGTGTTGTGAACATTGCTATTATCAGCGATGTTAAAGTTAATTTTTTCATAGTCTTGTATATTAAATTTATTAATTCTTAATTCGTAATGACTTTGTTGTATGTATACCTTAATTCATTTATTTTCAACAATCTAAATTTTAAAGTTTTCTCTGTGGTTCTTTGTGTATTCCTCTGTGGCTCTCTGTGTTATGATTTTTATTGTTCTATCCATGCAACAAAGTCATGCACAATTATTTTATTCAGCAGGATTAATTGAAATAAGTTTTAAGTTTAAATCCCTTATTTGGTTCAAAACCCCATGCAGGTGGGCTTCGTCTTTTATATCTCCGGTAAGTATTGTATTGTCGCCTGCATAACTGATACTCATACCTTCAAACCAGTTCATCCTTTTTTTGTCAAGTTGCCCTTCAACTTTAATTTCGGTTTTACCTTTCATAATTCTATTAATTAAATTCTCAGCAAAAGTCGG
>CAZMDE010000276.1:0-4156 GCA_964564355.1 uncultured Bacteroidales bacterium
TCAATTAATGTGCTCATTACCCTTTCGGATAAATCACCGTATAAAGCATAATTTGAAGAAAACACATAAACTTTATTCTTTTTCAAAATATCTTCCATTTTGAAAGCAGGTTCACCCATTTTAATGCCTAATGCTTTAGCTTCATTTGAACGGGATATTATGCAACCATCATTATTCTATAATATAACAACAGGTTTTCCTTCTAACTTTGGATTAAATACCCGCTCACAAGAAGCATAGAAATTATTACAATCAACAAGAGCATACATTAATTTAGGAGTTATGAGTTTTTAAAATTGTACTTCGTAATTCGTAATTCGTACATCATTTCAGGTTTTATGTACAATAAAAGTAACCATGCCCCAAACCTGAAAATTATTATATTCTGTAACATTAATAGGCTTATAATCAGGATTTTCCGGCAGGAGAAACAATGTATCCTTAGATTTTTTCAGTTTTTTCACTGTAAATTCACCGTCTATAACACAAACTGCTATGTCATTGTTCTTAGGTTCAACTGCCCTGTCCACTACAAGTATATCCCCATCGCTTATTCCTGCATCTTTCATAGAATCCCCCTTTACCTTAATATAAAACGTTGCTGAAGAATGTTTTACAAGATATTTATTCATGTCAAGCTTTAACTCTGTATAATCATCTGCAGGTGAAGGAAACCCTGCAGATACTCCGGGGAAAAATAATGGTGGCGTTACATTATGTGAATCCTCAATTGTGTATATTTCCAGCTTATTCTTCCTCTTTATTACTTTTTCTTTCATATCCCTTGATTAGATTTATTGGTCGAACACTTTTAATTGTTCTGCTAAATTACAAAATAACTATTTAATATTTTACCTGCAACTTCCATCTAACTACTTATAAGTAAAAACACCTAAACAATAATTCATTATATTTTATAAATATTTTAACCTATAAATCGCTATATATCAATTATTAATACTATCTATTTATGCTGTTTAACAAATAAAAATGTAACCTAATTTATTTTTTATCGTTATAAGTGTTATTACTTATCTTATTAATTTTAAAAATTATGTTAAATTTTATTTATCAACTTAAATCTTATAAAATTATGAAAAAAAATGTATGTTTTATAGCTATACTATTTTTTATGGCTATTTCTGTTAAAATCTTTGCTGGACCACCAACAACTTGGACAGCTTCAGGGCTTAACACAAATTGGAATGATGCTTCTAACTGGGATCGAGGCGTTCCAACCAGCGCATTAATTGCGACAATACCAACTAACCCGACTGGTGGAAATTTTTTCCCGGTCATTGAAGTTGCAAACGCAGACTGCTACCATCTTCTTATTAACGCAGGAGCTTCTGTCAGCGTACCTTCAAATAAAATATTGAATATTTATGGTGATTTAACTAACAGTGGAAACGCAAATCTCGGACAGGGCAATGTTGTGTTCTCAGGAACTGCCCAACAAACAGTAAATGGAACAAATATATTTAATAATTTAACTATCAATAATATAAATGGTGTTATTTTATCAGGCACTTCAACAATAAGTGGAATATTAAAACTAACATCTGGAACATTAACTACAAATAACTATTTGACTCTTTTATCAATAGCAAGCAAAACAGCAATTATATCCGGAACTGGAACAGGAAGTATTTCAGGTAACGTTAAAGTTCAAAGATATTTCGGCTCTGTTTTGGGTTATTATTATCTTTCATCCCCTGTTGAAGGCACATTTCAGCAAGTTGCCAATAATATGGCTGTTATAGGTTGGGGTACAGACTTTAAATCAGGTGGTTGGAGCAATCTTTGGAAATATGACGAAACTGACATTTCTCAGGTTACTCATCCGGATGGCGTTAGAATGAATGGTTGGAAAACTCCTGCTAATCCATCTGTTGAATTTAATACTATGGAAGGTTTTACTGTATATGCTGATGCTAATAAAACTTTTACTTTTAATGGTATTGTTAATAATGGTTCAAAAAATATTCCCTTAACAAATACTTCTTCTGTCAGTTCTGGTGGTAGTTCTTTTGATGATGGTTGGAATCTTGTTGGAAATCCTTATCCTTGTCCAATTGACTGGGATGCTGCTTCAGGATGGACTAAAACTAATGTTGCTAATGCTTTGTATTTCTATAGTGCTTCCGGACAATATAAATCTTATATTAATGGTATTGGTGCTCCTTCTGGTGTAACAGGAGTAATTGCTCCGGGACAGGGTTTCTTCGTTAAAGCTATTAACAATGGAACACTTGGTGTTACAAACACTGTAAGAATTGACAATACAAATTCTACTTTTTATAAAAAAGATAACTCTAAACAAATGCTGCGCCTTAATGTATATAATGCTAGCTCTCCTGAATTATCTGACGAAACAGTGGTTTATTTCGACGCTAATGCTCAAAATGTATATGACCCTTCTTTAGATGCATTTAAATTAATGAACTCAAGCGAATTACTGCCTAGCCTATATACAATTAAAGCTAATATGGATAAACTGTCTATCAATTCACAATCAGTAATCGGTGATGAAGAAATTACTGTACCATTAGGGATTAATGTTAAAAAAACTGGTGATTTTGTTATAAATGCTACAGAAATAACAAACTTATCTCCCAACACACAGATAACTCTTGTAGACAACGCTTTAAATATAATTCAGAACCTTAACGAAAGTCCTAAATACAGGTTTAATATTAAGACTAATGTAACTGAAGGTAGATTTTTCCTGAAGATTAACCCTAAAAACAGCAAAACAGGAATTGATACCAAATCAGATAACACTCTGTTTTACACATACACTTCAAACAAGGTACTTAATGTATCATATAACAATTCATTGAATAAAAATGCTACTCTTGATATTTACAATTTGTTAGGACAGAATGTTATAAACACACAGGTAATCACTGCCGGTAACCATAAATACAATCTGAATAAAGGTTGTTATATTGTAAGATTGGTTGCTAATAATAAGGTCAATACTAAAAAAATAACCATAGAATAAACTGATAAAACTGTTCACTTTTCTAAAAACCCCGTAAGATAATGTTCTTGCGGGGTTTTTTATTTGCTTAATCTTCTTCAAATGTTTCACATTTTCCAAAATGTGAAACATTTATCACACCCTCAATTCCTAATGTTTCACATCCTCAAGATGTGAAACATTTAAGTTTTTGTGAAGTCTTTTTGCTAATGTTTCACATTTTCCAAATGTGAAACATTTAAGTTTTGTAAACATCTGATTTATTCTTCAATTATTAAATCCTTAATCTTACTGTATTCCATTTTTTGCTTATGGTATTCAATATAATTTTCCTTATCATCAAACCATCTGATTACCTCATTCTTTTGCAATTTGCTTTGATTATCATTTAATATTCTGTTATAACTGCTCCATGAATAATACTTGAAATCATCTATTATACAATGTAATTGAGGATTAGCATGAATATAAAAAACGAGATTTGTCAGGTAATTTTCTGAGTTAATTACTATCCTTTTAAATGGTTTTTGGAACAAACTTCCTGTTCGTCCTTCCTGTTTATTGATAGATTTAGAGTAACTCGTAAAGAATGCTTGGAACTGCTCACTTAATAGTTTCTCATTATCAGCATAATATTTCACATTTTCCAAATGTGAAACATTTAATCCCTCCTTTACCTTTACTAAAAAATGAAAATGATTTGGCAGTAAACAGAATGCAAATACATCAAGATATGAAGATAAAAAATCATCAAATCTTTTAATGAAATAACGATAGTTTTCAGGCGAGTAAAATATTTTTTCTCCATTATTACCTCGATTAAAAACATGATAATATTTATCTATTTCCATTTTGCATCTGTGATCTTTCATAGTTTTTTTTTAATGTTTCAATCCCTAATGTTTCACATTTTCCAAATGTGAAACATTTAATCACACCCTCAAAAACCCCAACTCATAAACCATCGGTTGCAATTTTTCCGTCAACGCTTTGTATGTTTCCTCAAATCCCTTAAAACTTACCGGAGCAAAGTCGCCGCTTGCGTTTCTTGCCTGCAATGCTTTGCGAACCTGATACCAGCCAACATCGGCACGGTTCAGCTTTAATTCATCACGCACAGTTCTTACATCTGTATTAGCAAAATATGCCTGCCATAGTTTCCTGCCTTCT
>CAZMDE010000277.1:0-2737 GCA_964564355.1 uncultured Bacteroidales bacterium
GTTATAATTACTTCGCTGTCCGATAAATAAAAGTCCTGATTTGCAGTTATTGTTTTCCCAATAATCTGATTTGTCTTAACAAAATCTTGTTTCTTAATATCATAATATGATAGAACCAGGTCCGTATTGAATTTAACACTTTCCTCTTCGAAAAGATTACCACCCCAGTAATATATTTTGCCATCACCTGAAACAGCCTTAATTCCTCCACTGATAGTTCCTACTATTTCAATACCCTTGTCAGTTAACCGATAAATAGTAGTAAATCCACCTTGTAAATATCCGTCAGATAAATAGAATTCTATATAACCATCCTTAGTATCAACATCCATCAATCCAAATTCAGAAAATCCACCTCCATAATCGTCACTGCTTTCATTTTCAAGTGTTTTACCCCTAATGTTAAATTTGGCTCTTTCTGTTAATTCACTAGTAGATTTAGTAATGGAACAATTAAGAGTTTCGATGCATCCATCATTATTAAAATCATATTTGGTTTCTGTTATTTGCTTTGGCTTGTCATATTCAAATTTTGTCTTGTACAACTCATGACCAGCAAGCGATTTTTTGATATTATCATATTGTAATTTCTCATTCCTAGTTAACATATCATATTTGATTTCTTCTATTACTGTTGATGAAATGCTAGATGATGAAGTAGAGCTTGAGACAGGGGCAGAACTATTACTAGTTGTTTCTAGTGAATTACTAGATAAAATATTTGACGGTGATGTTGTGGCATTGTTTTCATTGCAAGATGATAGTAAATTCAAAAATATGACCATTGATATGATTGTTATGATAATTTTACTATGTCGTTTCATATATTTCGCCTCTCGATGTATTCCGTTGTCACAATAATAACATATTAGTCTGATAAAGAAATATTTAGTTTACTGCTTGTCTCCTAATATCTCCAATTTTACAATAAGAGCTGAACTATTATAAGAAATGTATGTTATTCTTACATTCTGTCCATCGCCCGTAATTTGCCCACCGTGAACTTTTGTCTTAGGCTGTGGCAAAGTTGTTCCAGTAGAATACTCAAAGTAAACATTTTCAACATAAAAATGCTCGGTATCATGGCCACTTAAAGGTTCTGGATGGAATTGCGAAACCAATCCTTCCACAGTATTTATCTGATATTTGCCGCTTATATAGTCGTTATATATGGTATTATTAGAATGGATTATCTTGTACGGAAGTAAAGATGATATAGCAAGTAAAACTATCGTAAAACCTGTCAATATTATTCTAATAGTAATAACGCTGCTGTTCTCATCAAACTTAGTAAAAAAAGCCAGTTTCATTAAAAATATTGATATAACAATTGCAATGAATGGAATAATATAATACCAGGTAAAATATCTTGGTAAAAGCTCATAAGCGGTTTTGTATATCATTTGATTCTCGCCGTTATTGTTAATATTTTATGTTTCATCGGTTCCACCTTCCGCATGTATTTAAATCTGTTTTATCAACATGATAAGTTTCGTTAAAATCAATTATATCCATTAACATACCTAATTACAATTGTTTTAAAAAGTTATCCACAGTTTTATTCATAAAACACCGCTTTTATTCGGGTCGTTAAACAGCCTGTAACATGCTTATTCACAGAGAATTCGGCTCGCAAGGTCAAAATAAAAAGGTTAAAGGAAATATCAAAATTGATTTTGATGAAAATCTGATAATAAATAATTACTCTCTCTCCTTCTATCCTGATAATTTTATTGCACTTATAGTCTGTTTATGCTAAATTGTTTTTAATGTAATTTCCGTTGCAATATTTTTATTCGTTTAACAAAAAAGCCATTTGATTTTGTACTCACTTTTCTGAAAAAGCTAATTGAAAATAGATTCTACTATGTAATAAAGCCAATAAGACATCTCGGAGCAAGGAGAACACCATGAAAACAACTGCCAAAAAAGGTACTTCAAAAGTTTCAGTTTATGAACATGACGGAAATGAAATTCCTACAGCAAAGAATGCTGAATCAGAAAAAGCTATAGCTGCCAGATTTGTTAATGATTTGATTGAAGCTGTTGATAAACTTCCATCTGTAGAAACGAAAGACATTCCTGGACAATTAAACGCAGCAAAGGTAAAAGAAGACAAATTCTTTATAGAATCTACAAAAGTGCTGTTTGAGGATGATAGTGTTACTTTTTTCAATGCCGAGGGTGGAGTTTATTATTTAACTGTTACATCGTTAAACCCGTCAGTTGAAATACCTCTTGGAACTCCAGATGGTTTGAAGCAGCTTACATATTACCGCAATAGAACTGGTAAAAATAAATTAAAGCCTAAAACCTTAAAAGAATATTATGATCACCTAACTCAACATGTTAAAAATGTAATAAAACCAATAAAACAAGAACCTCGTATTTTTATGGATGGCGATAAAATTTATTATGATTTGCATGACACCATTAATCCTAAATATATTGAAATCACCAGGACAGAATATACCATTTGTGACGGCAGAAATGACCGTTTTAGGATATATGACACTCAAGATTTGCAGGTTCTCCCAGTCAAGGGAGGCTCTCTGGATCTTCTGGACAAGTATCTTAACATGGATAGTGAACAGCAGCTGCTACTTAAGGTTTTCCTAGTTAGTGCATTTATTCCTGGATTTCCACATCCTCTAATGTTAGTCGATGGCGAAGCTGGTTCCAGTAAATCAACATTAACTGTATTCCTTAAAAAATTAATAGATCCATCAACCGTTAA
>CAZMDE010000277.1:2747-3165 GCA_964564355.1 uncultured Bacteroidales bacterium
TAATTCACTTTCAATGCCTTTGACACAAGATGATCTTTATCTAGACCTTGACCGTCACTATTTTGTGCCATTCGACAATTTGTCTGGAATAAGTCAACGAATCAGTGATGATATTTGCAAAGCCGTTACAGGAGTTGGTATTAGCAAAAGAGAACATTATACAATGGACAATTCCTTTGTCAGAAAATACATGAGAATAATATTAGTCAATGGTATCAGCTTCGGAAAACTAAGGGAAGATTTCCTGGACCGTTGCCTGTCTTTTCATCTTTCACGGATAAGTGATGAAAATCGCAAGCCTATTAAAGATATTGAAAAAGATTTTGAAGAGGATCGTCCGTTGATTTTAGGAGCAATATTTGATGCTGTCAGTAAAGCTTTGAACACTTTACATACTGTTAAACTTGATAGTCTGTCC
>CAZMDE010000277.1:3175-4131 GCA_964564355.1 uncultured Bacteroidales bacterium
CAGAGTTATACAAACTGCTTCTGACGGCGGCCAATGCCTGTGCAAATGCACTTGGTGAAGGATTAGGCGATAAATTTATTATGGCATACCGTAAGTGTGTAAAAGAACAAAAAGAAAGAGCCGTTGAAGACAATCCTATTTTGTCTGCAATCACAAGATTTATGGAAGATAAGGAAAATTGGAAAGGCAGCATGACCGATTTCATTTCGGCATTCACAGAGTTTTCAAAAGATAACAAATTGGATTATATATTAAGAGCATTACCAAACCCCAGTGTGTTAGGTAAAAAATTGACTGCTTTTAAAGGACTCCTTTCTGAACAGGGAGTTACTGTTAATGAAGCAAAGAAAGGTGGCACAGGAAACATCTGGGAGTTTGTCTCAATACCAGCCAAGGATGAGACTGCATCAGAACCAACAGATGATAAAGTTACACCTGGGGATAAAGTAAAACTGTGACGGCATGATAGCAGTGATGGCATATTTTAAAAAAATATTACTATTTATGGTATACGAAAATAAAGAAATAATTGAAATTTTGCCATCCATGCCATCCTCCATCATACTAATATTTTATGATGTTTCTGTACCTTCAACTGATGTTATTTAAGTCGTTTTGTGCCGATTTAACTGATACTCCAAAGCCCTCTAAGCAAAGTTCCAAAGCCGTTATAAAGCCTTCTGAAGATACTTTCATTGACAGTGATTCAGCGAGTTCTAAAGGCATCCTAGAGCCTTTGATTGATGCTATTAAAGATGTTCCTGAGACTGATATTTCAAAGCCTGAGTATAAAGGAATGACCATTAAACGGAAACGGAAACCATAGCGTAAATCAATTGAATTGATTCTAGTGCTTTTGTGACTAATGATGTATAATAGCCTAATAAATTTATTTTGCTTATATATTTTTTGTAATGAGGATTAATAATATGGGAATATTGAATTTTTTCAAAAAG
>CAZMDE010000278.1:0-3810 GCA_964564355.1 uncultured Bacteroidales bacterium
TGTTATTCCATATGAAATCCAGGACTTGGGAAGGCTGTCAGCAACAATAAGACCATCAGCAATAGTCAAGGGTTTACCTGCTTTTGGGTCAGCATTTAATAAAACACCATATGTAGGATTTTCCCCAACTAATATAGAGCCATCTGTATCTTCTGTTTTTAATATCCCTGTATGTTTTCTTGTTGCAAGCCCCAATGTTATCCATGAGTCCAGAGCTAAAGTATTTTCATTTATTTTTTTATCATTGATATCTTTTCCAAAGCTTGTCCCCCTGTCAGTATTATTAAAAAAATTAGCAGTACTCGAAAATTTAAGCGCATGATTTACATCCCCATATATTTTTCTTAATTTTGTTCCTTCAGCCAAATCAATAAAAATACGATAGGTTTTTGAACCTGGTTCAAGATTAACACCGGTAGAATTTTTAACATCATTAGCATCAGAAATGTAATAGGTTTCAACTATTACATTTTCTACCTGAGCCTTTAATGAGTTAAAAGATAATAGTAAAAAGCAAAAAGTAAAAAACAAGTAAGACTTTCTAATCTTCATAATCTAAATTGTTAATGGTTTAAAATTTATATGAAATACTAAATATATAATTGGTTCCATAAGTATATTTGTCATAATCTACCCATTTGTCTGAATATTTATAAGCTCTTCTGATTGATGAGTTTAATATATCCCTCACAGTTAAACCTATACTGATATTTTTACCTAATGATTTAATAGCTTTAAAATCTAACATGTGTCTCGGGAGTTCATATATATCTGGAATTTCTTTTACATCTGAAGCTATTGTTAATCTGGAACCCTGAACATTGTAACTTAGTGTAAGTAAAAGACCTGGGTTGTCTGTTTTATACGTAACTATTGTATTTATTACATATGGAGCCTGTCCATACATCGGACGTTTTACTTTATCTACCGGGATATATTCTTTAATCCCTTGATTCAATTGAATTCTTGACCTAACGAAACTTGTTTGAGAATTTATTAAAGAAATATTTGCTTTTATATCAAGGTGTTTTGTTATTACTTTTTTACCCTCTAACTCTATACCCATTGCCTGAGATTTATCAACATTTTGCCATGTATAACCCATTGTATTTACTAATTCTATATGATTTTTAAAGTCTTTATAAAATAAACTCATGGATAAATTATCTCCTGATTTAAAGTATGATTCAAGACGAAGGTCATAATTTTGGATATGAATAGTTTTCAGGGAAGAGTTTCCGAAGACATATGACCGTAATTCATAATCGAATAAAGAAATATCTGAAAGCTCCCTGATACTTGGACGTGCAACCGTTATACTGTAATTCAGTCTTAAGTTTATAGGAACAGATTCATCCTTGTTTAAATTAAAAATAATATTAGCACTTGGAAGATAATTTATCTCATCTGATTTTCCTGGGTTTACTATAGGAAAACCTTCTCTGTATTTTCTGCGTGGATCATTATAAATATAACCCAATGAATCAAATTTATCTACATCAGTTAATATATCTGCATGTTCAACCCTTAGACCTCCGGAAATCCTCAATGAAGGGATAATTGTATAATCAAGCATCAGATATCCGGCAATTATATTACTTCTTCCAAAAGTATGATTAGCAGGTGAATTATATAAACTATAATAGTAATCAATAGTATTATGGTTGCCGCTATTATCTAAATAATTATGTATGCCAAATTTATCTAAACTAAAATATTTGTCAAGGTCATCATTCAGCAAAGGATAAGCAAGTGACCCGAATAATAAATTGTAATCATATTGATCATTTATTTTTTGATTGTTTTGATAGGCAGCACCAAATTTAATTTTTCTTACCATCCCTGGTTTGTTAAATATTGGCATTTCTAAATTTAACCTCGTATCCAAAAGATCATCGGTTAAATATCTGTAATATCTGTGAATACCATCTCCTATTGTACCGCCAATCTGGTATGAATTGCTTTTTGCATCATTCCAGTATTGCAAATTTTTAAAATCAGGTGCACTGCTGCTTCCATTAGTATAAGAGGCATTTATATCTATCTTTAGCTCAGGTCCTGGCAGATAATGCTCTGATTTAAGCTGGTAAATAAGTTGTCTACGTTCTTCATAAAACTGGCTCTTTGTTAAGACAAATTGCGTAGAATCTGCATGGTTGACAGAATTCAGAACATTATTTGTGCCGGTTAAATTTGGCATAAACATAAGAGAAATGCTGTTATTGGAGTTAAATTTATATGCCAGATTTAATAAAGCGCTCCATCCATTGTTTTCTTTACTGATTTGTTGATCAGAAGATGATTCAAATGAACGATCATATCTTACCCTGTTGGCAATTGAATTCGGATCATATGAGATAGAGCTTCCATATCTGAACCCGGCAATGAAACCAAGAGGCTTGCCAAATAATGTTGTTTGGTTACCAATACCAATGCTCTGGCTAAAACTTAGTGGTGCCTGGCGTACTGAAGTATTCCAGTTATTGGGAAATGACTGTCCTGTTTTAACTGCACCTGCATTTATTACATTAAATGCTTCCTCCTTATATGGACCATTATTATAATTATCTTTAGCTTTTTTAAATGCATCTGCATCATTAAACAAAGCTTTATCTAATAACCCTAATTCGACAAGCCCTAATTTATAATATGTTTCATTCCATGGAGTGATGTTAGTTACTCCAAGGGATTTATAATATTCTCCCAGACCCAATGCTACAAATTCCTGATATTGATTTGGAGTTAAATTTGCATAATTAAAATCATTATGACTGTGGTCTCGAAATCCATTATCATAGCCTAACCAGTCTGTTGAACTGTGTTGGGAAGTAACTATATTCTTAAAAGTAGTTTGGTTATTATATCCAACTGAAGTTTCAAAATTTACTGAAAGTTTATCAGGGTAATCTTTAGTTTCAATTGAAAGGTAGGCTCCAGCCCAATCCCCCGGTAGTTCAGGACTCGCTGTTTTTGTGATAATAATATTATCAACAAGACTAGCAGGAAACAAATCAAGCTTAATATTATTGGTAAACGGATCTAAAGTTGGAATTCTGGAGCCATTTATGGTTGTTTTTATATACCTGTCTCCAATACCACGAACTGTGATAAATGCACCATTAGTTGATACACCTGTAACACGGGCAACTGCTGAAGTAACATTTGCATCACCTGTCTTTTTCATTGTTTCCGATGACACATAATCAATTGTTGTAGCTGATTTCGTTTTAATCTTTTCCATATAATTATCATTTGCCCTCACAGCTTTAGCAGAAATTTCAACTTCATCAATCTGATTAGATACCTGAATCAATGTAATATTTTTTCCTTTAACAGGATGAACAAATTCTTCAATTGGATAGTAACCCAGATAAGATATTAATATAGCTTGATTCGTATCTTTAGTTATTTTTAGAGAATAATTACCATCAAGGTCTGAAATGGTTCCTATTGAGCGATTTGATTTCAACACTATTATAACTCCAATGAGAGCTTCACCATTCGCATCTGTTACCTTACCTCTTATAGTTCCCTGTCCAAAAGAGTTGATAGCAGATAGCTGATAAACTATAGTTAAAATCAAATATATAATGTATTTTTTAAATCTTGTAATCTTAAAATATTATAAATTTATTTATCGTTTTATCTTGATACTTGATACTTGTATCTTTTATTAATATTTAATTATTTTTTTGCAAATCCTTCTATCATTTATTATCATTTCTATAACATATTCTCCATTTGCAAATGCTGATATATCAATATTAGATATAGGTTGGTTGATTGAATAATTATTCTGATAACATAATT
>CAZMDE010000278.1:3820-4127 GCA_964564355.1 uncultured Bacteroidales bacterium
TGTTATCATATATATTCATATTTGAAACCTGAAACCCTATACCCGATACCCGATATGCAATACTCAATTTATCTTTTGTTGGATTTGGATAAATTGTTATTAGTTGATCCTTGTTACTTGACAATTGATTTACACCAACTGTACCAACTGTTATTATTAATATTCCTGAAGTATCCTTTGCTCCTATATTATCTGTTGCAACTACAAATAAAAAATGTCTTCCCTGGATGCCTGTATAATTGGCTGAGTATGGTACACTATTGTCATTGCCAACCGATACACTATCAACAAAGAATTCTACTGATGA
>CAZMDE010000279.1:0-4125 GCA_964564355.1 uncultured Bacteroidales bacterium
TTCTCTTATTGGCGACCAGATAGATGAAATGATTCCGCAGAAATTTTCCCAATTACCTTTAGAACCTGTAAGGGATGAAAAAGGAAATTGGATTAGAGTCGGACTTGCTTTTCCGGGAAGAACTTTATATGTTAAGGTATGGAGAGTTAATGTAGGAAGGATTCCTTTGTTCCTTCTTGATACAGATACTGAGGATAACTCAATTCATGACAGAAATGTCACAGGTCAGCTTTACGGTGGAGATTGGGAAAATAGGCTTAAGCAGGAACTTGTCCTTGGTGTTGGTGGTATAAGAATTCTGTCAGAAATGAATATAAAGCCGGATGTTTTCCATTGTAATGAAGGACATGGCGCCTTTACAGGTCTTGAGCGGCTAAGAAAATATATTCAGGAAGAAAAATATCCTTATAATGAAGCTCTCGAAATTCTCAGGGCTTCTACTCTGTTCACAACACATACGCCTGTTCCCGCTGGGCATGATGTCTTCTCAGAGGATTTGCTTCGTACTTATGTTCCTCATTATGCTGAAAGGCTTAATATTCCATGGGAAACATTTATGAACCTTGGAAAAATAAGGGAAAACGACCATAAGGAAAAGTTTTCTATGAGTGTTCTTGCATGCAAGCTTTCTCAGGAAGTCAATGCTGTTAGCAAAATACACTGTGATGTGTCACGCACAATGTTCAGACCTCTGTGGGATGGCTATTTTCCGGAGGAATTATTTATTAATTATGTTACTAATGGCGTTCATTATCAAACCTGGACTAATAAAGAATGGCAGAAATTTTACATGAAAGAGTTTGATGGCGATTTCATCAGCAACCTGTCTGATACAAGTTATTGGAAAAAAATCCATGATGTAGATGATGAAAGTATCTGGAAAATAAGACAAAAACTTAGTAAAGAGCTTTTTGAATTTGTGAAGGTTCGCATAAATGAGAGTTATACCAAGCGAAATGAAAACCCTAAGCTTATCTTTAAAACCATTGATGCACTTAATGAAAATGCATTGACAATCGGATTTGCACGTAGATTTGCAACATATAAGCGTGCTCATCTTTTGTTTCATAATATTGAAAGACTCGACAATATTGTTAATAATAAAGAACGTCCAGTGCAGTTTATTTTTGCTGGTAAGGCTCACCCGAATGACAAGGCTGGACAGGATATTATCAGTAAGATTATTATGTTCTCCAAAATGCCGCAATTTATAGGAAAGATTGTGTTCATTGAGAACTATGATATTGAACTTGCTAAAAAACTAATATCCGGTGTAGATGTATGGCTTAATACTCCCGCCCGACTGAAAGAAGCATCAGGAACAAGCGGTCAAAAGGCTGTTATGAATGGAGTTCTTAATTTTAGTGTAGTTGACGGCTGGTGGGGTGAAGGTTATTTGCCTGGTGCAGGATGGGCTATTAAGGAAGAAGGTACTTATGAGGATGAAAGATTCCAGGATGAGCTTGATACAGAAATGCTTTATAATATACTTGAAGATGAAATTGTGCCTCTTTATTATAACAGAGAAAATGATATGCCGCATAACTGGATTAAATATATTAAAAATTCAATTGCTGACATTGCTCCTTATTATACTACTAAAAGAATGATTGATGAATATTACTCTAAGTTTTATAATAAATTAATTGATAGAAATAAGACACTTAGCGAAAATAATTATGAGCAAGTTCATTCTCTTGCTAAATGGAAGAAAAGACTTATTCGAAAGTGGGCTGGCATCAATTTTGTTTCAATGTCAGTTCCCGATTCTACAAAAGCGCCGCTCAAACTCGGAGATGAATTTATCGCTGAACTTGTACTGAATTTGAATGATATTTCTCCTGATGATATTGGAGTTGAAGTAGTTTTCGGACAGAAAGAAAATGATGTAGTTAGTGAAATATTGTTTATTGAAGAGATGAAGCAAATAGAAAGAAATGGCAAAACGGTTAAGTTCTCTTTAAGTATGCCTGCAAATAAAGCCGGGGTTTACGATTATGCTTTCCGTATATTTCCTAAAAATGCTCTTTTACCAAACAGACAGGACTTTAACCTTATTAAATGGGTGTAATATTAAATTAGGAATTAGGAATTAGGAATAAAAGGGAGTTATTGAATAAGTCACTCTTTATCTTAATTCAAAACTACGAACTACGAACTCCTAACTACTTATATGATAACTTACCTTCAGATTGATAATATATCCAAATCCTTTGGTGACCTTGTATTATTTGAGAATATATCATTTCAGCTTGCCAAAGAGCAGAAAATAGCTTTGGTTGCTAAGAATGGGGCTGGTAAGACAACTTTATTTAATATATTATGCGGAAAAGATACACCTGACACAGGCTCTGTAACTTTTCATAAGGATATAACCATTGGTTTTCTGGAGCAGGATCCGGCTTTTGATGAGAATAAGACTGTACTCGAACAGGTCTTTTTTTCATCAGGTGAGGTGATGCATGTTATAGGTGAGTATGAGGATAGCCTGCATTCAGGAGATATGAACCGTCTTCACCTTGCAACTGAGAAAATGGACGCTCTTGAAGCATGGAATTATGAAGCAAAAATAAAGCAGATACTTGGCAAGCTAAAGATAGATATTCTTGAAAGTAAAATGGGAACACTTTCTGGCGGACAGCGGAAACGTGTTGCTCTTGCTAATGCTCTTATCAGGGAGCCCGACCTGCTTGTACTTGACGAACCTACCAATCATCTTGACCTTGACATGATAGA
This sequence comes from uncultured Bacteroidales bacterium, assembly GCA_964564355.1. Classification (GTDB taxonomy): domain Bacteria; phylum Bacteroidota; class Bacteroidia; order Bacteroidales; family JAGODS01; genus CAZMDE01. Next base: position 2,737 of record CAZMDE010000279.1, read on the forward strand.
ATGGCTTGAAGAGTATCTCAGCAGGACAGGCATTACCTTATTTATGGTAACCCATGATAGATACTTTCTCGACAGGGTGTGCAATGAAGTTATTGAAATTGATAACCGGCAGCTTTATAGTTACGAAGGGAATTACACACGCTTCCTCGAAAAGAGAGAAGAGCGTTTGTCGAATGAAAATACAAACGTTGAGAAAGCAAGAAACCTGCTTCGTGGTGAACTCGACTGGATTCGCAGGATGCCTAAAGCCAGGACAACAAAATCAAAATCACGTATTGATGCATTCTATGAACTTGATGAAAAAGCTACAGGCAGAATTAAAGAAAAACAGGTCAAGTTAAATGTTGAAGGAACACGTCTTGGTAAAAAGATAATTAATATAAAAGGTGTAAATAAAAGTTTTGGAGAAATTAAAATCCTGAACAACTTTAACTACAACTTCAATCGTTATGAAAAAGTCGGAATAATAGGAAACAACGGAACAGGTAAAACCACTTTGCTGAATATCCTGACAGGAGCTATTTCTCCTGATTCAGGAAGAATTGAAGTCGGCGAAACAATTACTTATGGCTATTACAAGCAGGATGGAATGAATTTCAACCAGGATATGAAAGTCATAGATGTTGCTCAGGCTATCGCTGAAGTTGTTACAGTGGGGGATAAGGACACAATGACCGTATCACAGTTTCTGAACTATTTTCTTTTCCCTCCGGCAGTGCAGCAATCTTTTGTTTATAAGCTTAGCGGTGGGGAGAAGCGTCGCTTATATCTGGCGACTGTGCTTATGAAAAATCCCAATTTTCTTATCCTTGATGAACCTACAAATGACCTTGATATTCTCACTCTCAATGTGCTTGAAGAATATCTGCATAATTTTAAAGGCTGTGTGATAATTGTTTCTCATGATCGTTATTTTATGGATAAAGTGGTTGACCACTTGTTTGTTTTTGAAGGTAATGGTGAGGTACGCAATTTTCCCGGAAATTACTCTATATATCGTGACTATAAAGCAGAAAAAGAAAGAAAACTGAAACTATCTGCAAAAACAGCTGAAAAACAAATCAACAAATCATCAAATCACCAAATTACAAAATTGAAAAAGAAACCCTCATTCAAAGAGGTGAAGGAATACGGACAACTTGCTTTGGAAATTGAACAACTTGAAGCTGAATATAAAACCGTTGAAGCAGCACTCTATTCCGGAGAATTAACTAATGAAGAGGTTAATAAAAACTCTCACAGATTAGCAGAAATCATACAACTTACAGATATAAAAACAAACCGCTGGCTCGAACTAAGTGAAATTATCAGCGATACGCAACAATAATTAGTATTTAGGGTCTGCTGATTAATCTCATACATATACTAATATCAATAATTTTATAGAAC
>CAZMDE010000280.1:0-4103 GCA_964564355.1 uncultured Bacteroidales bacterium
CTCTTATTACAGCATAAAAATCTTTGTAATGCCCTTCCAGAAGAAATTTAAAGGCTGCTATACCATCAAGAACCATTCTTGAAAAGAATATTATCAAAAATTTATTCTTTGGCAGGTTTTTATATAGTAAAACAAGGTTATTCCTGAAGTTAAGATAGGTTTTTCTCGATGATATTTTTGGTAATGTTCCTCCACCAATGTGATATATTTTTGAATAAGGGCAATACATGATTTTAAGACCTTTATTCTTAAATCTCCAGCACAGGTCAATCTCTTCCATATGAGCAAAGAAGTCATTATCAAATCCTCCGAATTTTCTGAATAATTCAGCTCTCACAAACATACATGCTCCGGTAGCCCAGAAAATCTCTTTAATATCATCATATTGCCCATCATCTTTCTCCAAAGTCTGGAATATTCTGCCCCTGCAAAACGGGTAACCATATTTGTCAATATAACCTCCGGCAGCACCTGCATACTCAAATTTTTCGGGTTCCTTATATGACAATATTTTAGGCTGACAGGCTGCAATACTCTTATCCTTTTCCATCATCTCAATTACAGGCTGTATCCAGTTCTCTGTAACTTCAATATCTGTATTGAGAAGAATATAGTAATCGGCTTCTACTTTTGACAGGGCGAAATTATAACCTCCTGCATAGCCAAGATTGGTTTCAATTTTAATGATTTCAATATCCGGATACTTATTCTCGAGAAAACTGACAGATTCATCTGTAGAAGCATTATCAGCTATTATGATAGTTGCTTGACCTTGGCTGTATTTAATAACTGATGGTAAAAACATCTCCAGATATTTCTTTCCATTCCAGTTAAGTATTACTATTGCTGTAGTCAATGTCTAAAAGTAAAATTAAAATTTTTAATTGCCTTAATATTTGTATCTTTTAAATGAAGTTATAGTGTTTCCTGACAGGTTTCTTTATGTCCCAGATACATTTTAAACCCTTCTTAAAAACCACATAATCTCCCGGATTAATATAAAAATTGCCTTCTTCTGACTCAATCACTATCTCTCCCTCAATAATCTGGCAATGCTCTTCGCTGTCATAAAACCAGTCGAATCTTGATACCTCTTTTGTCCATATGGGCCATTTGGATATTCCGCGTTTTTCAATCTCTTCTTTGCCTAATTTTTCAATTATTACATTAGCCATAAAAAACAAATGTTAATAAAAATAAATCCCGATTAATCGTGACAAAAATATAATTATTACTTTTACAGACACAAAATAAATATCATCTTATGAAAAAAATATTCCTGTTTTTAGTTTGTTCCTGTTTATTTACCTCTGTATTTTCCCAAACTGTAGTGCTTGAACAGAACGTAAAAAATGATAGTATAATACCTAAGTCTGGACAAAACCGAAGGAATTACACTCATCTTTACATAGGCTATGCTCAAGTTTTTGGTACCTCGGACAAAATTGGTGGTGATATTGAATACGGTAAATCTTCCTATATTACAATTGGTTTGAGATACAAATACAGAATCACAAATCATGAAGCTATTGGAGCTTATATCTCCTACGATTCAGATTTATTCCGCCTAAAACAAAATTCTAACAAAATACTACCAGATACAATTCTTCATAATATTAAAGAAAAATTGGTGTTTAATTCATTCTCAATAGGTATATTCAACCGGATAAACTTTGATAAACGAAGAGGAAATGCTGTTGGAACCTATCTTGACTTAGGGGCTTATGGTTCGTGGAATTTCAACATAAAGCATTTTACAAAAGATAAGGAAGAAATTACTAATAATAATATTAAAACAAATAGAACAAAGCTTGATTACCCTAATAAGTACGGATATGGCTTGTTTGCTCAGTTTGGCTCCAAGAACTGGTCAATATTTTTTAAGAAAAGAGTATCTAACTTATTTAAAGATAGCTATAACTACCCTGAACTACCACGTTACGTAATTGGTCTACAGTTAGGTTTTTTTAAATAATTTATGAATTTTAATAATTCAAAGCCAAACATTAAAAAATAAAACTTATGTCAAAAGCAGATGTCATCATAGATCAGCTAAAGTCAGAAGGTCGTCCTGAAGCAATCGAAGGAATGTCAAGGTATGGTATTAATACAGATAAAGCTTTGGGAGTTTCAATTCCTTTTTTAAGAAAGCTGGGCAAAGAATATCGCAATGACCATAAGCTTGCATTGGAACTTTGGAAAACAGGTTATCATGAAGCACGAATATTATCAGGAATTATTGATGATTCAAAAAAAGTAACTGAACAGCAGTTGGAAGATTGGGTAAAAGATTTTGATTCATGGGATTTATGTGACCAGTGCTGTAGTAATTTATTTGTAAATACAAAGTTTGCTTATGCAAAAGCATTAGAATGGTCTGACAGAAATGAAGAATATGTTAAAAGGGCTGGTTTTGTTATGATGGCTTGCCTTGCTCATAAAAAAATGTCAACTCCTGATAAACTTTTCAACCCTTTCTTTGACCTTATATTGCGTGAAGCGGCTGATGAAAGAAACATGGTTAAAAAAGCTGTTAACTGGGCTTTAAGACAAATAGGTAAACGTAATGTGGAATTAAATAAAAAGGCAATAAAGATTGCAGAAAAATTGTTAAAATCTGATAATAAGTCAACATTATGGATTGCTAAAGATGCGGATAAAGAGCTTAAAAGCAATGCTGTGCAAAGAAGAGTTAAGGATTTGTTTTAATCGTTATTAAACCACAATTTATAACTCAAATTTACTTTTTACTAATAACTAATATCTTATTAAATTCGTACTTCGTAAATCATAAAATCGAAAATGGATACCCTGAAAACTATATTTACACATAAAAGCATTCGAAAATATAAAAACATTCCCGTAGAGGATGATATTTTAAATAACATACTTGAAGCAGGTTTCCGCGCATCAACGACAGGAAATATGCAAGTCTACAGCATTATCGTTACTAAAGACAGTGAGAAAAAGAAAAAGCTGTGGGAGTTGCATTTTAAGCAGGATATGATATTGCAGGCGCCTGTTTTATTAACTTTCTGTGCTGACTTTAATAGATTTAATAAATGGTGCAAACAGCGTAATGCTGAACCTGGTTATGATAATTTTCTTTCTTTTTTTACGGCTGCAATAGACGCTTTGCTTGCAGCACAAAACGTCACTTTAGCAGCAGAATCTTATGGTTTAGGTGTTTGTTATCTTGGCACTACAACCTATATGGCTGACAAACTTATAGAATTTTTCAAATGTCCCGAAGGTGCAATACCAATCACTACGCTTGTTGTAGGTTATCCTGATGAAAGTCCTGAACTTGTTGACAGATTGCCTTTTGATGGCATAGTTCACGATGAAGTATATAAAGATTACTCTATCGAAGATATTAATAAAATATTCAAAGAAAAGGAGTCTTTACCACAAACAGCAGAACTGATAAAAATAAATCAGCTTGAAAATCTCGCACAGATATTCGCCTACAAACGCTACACTAAAAAGGATAATGTGTATTTTTCAAACCAATTCCTTAAAACAATCAAAGCGCAGGGATTCATGAATAATGAAGGATGATTTTAAAAATTTAAATACCTTTTACTTACTTTGTTTTGAATTCATAACACTTCCTCATCTTCAATACGCCAGGCTGGATCTACAATACAGATAAATTTCAAATCAACATTCCCTGTATTTTTTATACATTGCTTTGCATACGGTGGAATATATACTGCCTGACCCGGAATAACTTTTGCATATTCGTCATTAATACGCATCGTCCCTTCTCCTTCTAAAATGTAATAAACCTCAGAAGTCGTTAATTTGTGTAATTTAGAGGTTAACCCAGGCTTAAGTATTGCATGCGCCAGACTATAACGGAGATTAATGTCTGCTTTATCAGGATGCAATAATTCGCGAAGTATTGTATTATCCCCTGCAATAAATTCTTCACAATCTTTTAAGTCTTTGATAAACATAGGATAAGCGATTTAGTCAAACAACAATTTAAAATAAAAAGAAGGTTTAGTTAATTCTTTTTTAAGGTCAATATTATTAATCATATTAGCAATCAGTTCATTTAGCGTTTGGTTTTTATTTGCTTTGTTAATAATAAGATT
>CAZMDE010000281.1:0-559 GCA_964564355.1 uncultured Bacteroidales bacterium
CTGTCATGTTCAATTCCTCCTTGTTTTTCAGCAGATGCCTGTAAGTTTGCTTAAAGGGAATAAAATTTAATCCAAGCTTAGCGCGAAGTTTTAAAATATAATCATTAAAAAACAAATCAGAAAGCGGTTTATAAACAAGGTAAACTTTATACTTAAACAAATCAGGAGCAATGGTTGCAACCCATTCCCAATTTCCTATATGAGCAACTGCAGCAATAATTTTCTTGTTTTCTTCATGATATTTATAAACTGATTCTTTATCATTTACAGTTACCCGTCTGTTCAGATCTTTCCTGCTCATGTGTCTCAGCTTAAGCACTTCAATAACTATATCACTCAGATTCCTGTAATACTTTTTAGTTATATCATTTATCTCTTTATCAGTCTTATCAGGAAAAGAATTATGCAGGTTTTGATGAACAACATCTCTTCTGTATTTGATTATATAGAATAAAACAAATCAAGTGATGAAAACAATTTGAATAGTTTTTCAAATAATTTATAAAGTAGTGAAATTTCTCAAGATTAATAGAGTTTTTAAGAAAATCAAGATAATGAT
>CAZMDE010000281.1:569-4090 GCA_964564355.1 uncultured Bacteroidales bacterium
TCTGAGAGGTAAGAAAGATAACAGCCAGTTAAATGATGAAAAAATAAAATATAAAACTCTCATTACTAATATTGAATATTAAAAATTCAAAATTATAAATTATTTATTAAATCCTCAATTTGGTTACATTCTTTGATATGTGAAAATTTATCTGCTGCAAAATTCCTTGCTTTTTCAGCAATTTCCTTTGCTTTCTCTTTATTGTTTAACAGATTAATAACCTTTTCACAAAAACTATCAAAATCATTATAAGTGTAAAGCATACCCAATTCTCCATAATTAAGCATTTCAGGAGAACCAACTGAATTAGTAGCTATAACCGGAACACCAGAAAGCATCGCTTCAATAGTAACCATGCCATAAGTTTCTCCCTCAGAAGCAAGTACAAATATATCAATTGCATTATAAAACAATGCGATGTCTTTAGAATATTCTCTGAAATGAATTTTATCTCCAATATTTTGCAACTCAATAAAGTTCTTAATTTCTTTAAGGTTTTTTATGTCTTCAGGGTCATTTATAGTAGGGCTTCCGAATATAAGAAGCTCAGCCTTAATGTTCTTTTTCAATAATTCCAGGATTGCTTTAACAAGAAAATATTGTCCTTTTTTGGCAGAGATTCTTCCAATAACACCAATCAGAAGAGAATTTTCAGAAATATTTAATTGCTTCCTTGCCTGTTCTTTTGAATATTTAGGGGTTATAAATTTGTCTACTTCCACTCCAAGAGGAATAATCCTTATTTTACTTTCAGGAAATCGTGTCTTAGTTGCTACTTCTTTAGCAAGATATTTCGAGGGACTGAGCCAGTAATCAATAGCTGAATATCTTAAAGTGTGGAGTAAATCTTTTTTATTCACTCCTATTTGCATATGCTGTTGATATATAACCTTCAGCCTTTTATAAAAGGAACTTTTAATAGTTGAAACTATTGGTATATCTCGGTTGTCGAATACAAATAAAATATCAATCTTTAATGACTTTAAGAGTTTAGAGATTTTATATGCATTAATAAAGTCAAAATGTTTACCCGGAGGGGCAATTTTATGTAAGCATACAGGAAAAGCTTTCGCTTCTTTATAAAATCTTGATGATTCAATTGTGAAAATATTAATATCATAAGCTCTTTGAAGCAGCCAATCTGCGAGCTTCAAAGTGTTCATTTCCAAACCACCCCAACCTTTAGAAGTTATAAAAAATCCGATTTGTTTCATTAATAAAAAGACTTTGGTGTGAGATAAAATTTATAAAATTATAACCGCAAAGTACGCAAAGATTAACGCAAAGTTACGCAAAGTTAGCTTTCTATAGTCAGTATAAATAAGTTAATTACTGAAAATCAATGAAGTGTCAAGACAGAAATAGTAAGTCGTAAGACATGACATAATTTAACTATAAAGGTTTATAAATATAAAAAAAAGTAATAAGGTTTGAAAAGGGATGTTGTTGTTTTATACTAAGGTTGAAGGGATTAAATAAGATTTTCATTTAAATGAAACTATGATGACGCTGATTAAGCGGATTTAAACGGATGTAAATTTCCAAACGGGAAAAAGTGAGCGGGGCTACATTTTATTTTTCTATTGTCATTAATGCCCTGACGGGCAAAGAATAATTGAGAATTATTCGCATTCTAAATTTTATTAAAGGAGCTCATGAGCTCGCTCCGCTCGGTTGAGAATTGAGAATGAATAATTTTTGAAAACTACATAAATAGTAATAAAAAATAATTTTGTAAATTTGCAAAAAAATTAGAGTTTATGGAATATATCTTAAAAATAGAAGATACAAAAGAGGCAAAATCTCTAATATCTTTCCTTCGTTCTCTTAAGTTTGTCAAGGTAATGGATATTAAATCCGATATGTCTCAAAATGCAATTAGTGTTGAAGAAATCAGGACGGTAATCGAACAATCTGAGAAATCAACATCAATACCTTTGATTGATGCAATGGGAAAAAGCTCTTTATGGAAAAATCAAAAGAGATAATAATAAAAGAATTTGCTTTTAAACAATTGGAAGAAGAGTATAATTATTATTCTTTTGGATATTCAATTGAATATGCAGAAGAATTTCGTATACAATTTTTTGACATAATCAATAAGATACTACCTCAATACAATTCAAACCCTGAATGCAGGTTTTTGCCAACCAAAAATAAGATATACAGAAATATAATCTGGAAAAATTATTTAATTGTCTATAAAATCACTAAACATACGATAGATGTTCTGTGTATTTTTCATACTAAACAAAACCCGCATAAATTAAAACAAGTCCGAAAACTTAAATAACTGACGGGAAAAATGGAGCGGGTCTAGATGTTGTTTTTTTTCATTAATGCCCTTATATAAATAAATTTTAGACTTTTAATTTTTGTAATAGTTCTTTTAATAAATTTGCGGTTTAAATTAACTTAAATCAAAAAACTAATAGAACCTTTTTTTATAATTTCTAAATTTTAAATTAATTTAATATGAAAAAACACAATTTTAGTGCAGGACCATCTGTATTACCACAGATAGCTATTGAAAATACAGCAAAAGCTGTTTTAGATCTGAATGGCATAGGTTTGTCAATTCTGGAAATCTCCCACAGAGGCAAGGATTTTCAGGCAGTCATTGATGAGGCAGTAGCGCTCTTCAAAGAACTTTTAAACATTCCTGAAGGTTATTCCGTATTATTCCTCGGAGGCGGGGCAAGCATGCAATTCTGCATGGTTCCTTATAACCTGATGAAGGATAAAGCTGCTTATGTAGAATCAGGTGTTTGGGCTAAAAAGGCTATAAAAGAAGCCAAACTATTTGGTAAAGTAGATGTTATTGGGTCATCAGCAGATAAAAATTTCTCGTATTTCCCTAAAGGATTTACTATTCCTACAGATGCGGATTATTTCCACATTACTACAAATAATACTATATATGGCACTGAAATACACGAAGACCTGACAAGTCCTATACCTATGGTAGCAGATATGTCATCAGATATTTTCAGCCGTCCTGTAGATGTGTCAAAATATGCTTTGATATATGGCGGAGCACAGAAAAACTTAGGACCTGCAGGCGCTACATTTGTTATTGTGAAAGATGAGATTTTAGGAAAAACAGGCAGGGTAATCCCTTCAATGCTTGACTACAAAACACATATTGCAGAAGGGTCTATGTTTAACACTCCTCCTTGTTTTGCAATATATACAATCAGAGAAACTCTTAAATGGATAAAAAGTTTAGGCGGAGTTAAAGAAATACAAAAAATGAACCAGGCAAAAGCAAAGCTGTTATATGATGAGATTGACAGGAACCCAATGTTTGTGGGAACTGTAGAAAAGGAATCCCGCTCATTAATGAATATTTGCTTTGTTATGGAAGAAAAATACAAAGCATTGGAAGAAGATTTCATGAAGTTTGCCCAGTCAAAAGGCATGATAGGCTTAAAAGGGCACAGGTCTGTAGGAGGATTCAGAGCTTCTACATATAATGCATTACCTATCGAAAGCGTTAAGGCTCTTGTTGATGCAATGAA
>CAZMDE010000282.1:0-4078 GCA_964564355.1 uncultured Bacteroidales bacterium
ACAATATTCATCTGAAATTCAGTATTTTACGAAATAAAACTTTTGAGACAGCCCCGACCTATTTGTAGTAAAGAAGATAACCATAACAATTTTACCCCCTTTCCTTTTCATAGGAGAGGGGTTGGGGAGAGGTTAATTCTCATTCTCCATTATCCATCGCTCACAGCTCCCTGCTAGATCAGGAAGAGGTAAACAAATATGTTGACAAATTTGTTAATAAGTAAACCTATATGTTTACTTTTATGCTCTAGAAGTAAATATAAATGTTTACTTTTGCTTTCAACTTTATAATATTAAATTATATGAAATCAGATTTAAGAAGGCTTGCTATTCAGCAAATAGACAAAAAGAACAAACCATTTATAAGCATAAAAGGAGAATTCCGGCCCGAAATCGGATGGATTAAAGCTATCAGGGAGGCGCTTAATATTTCCCAAACACAATTAGGAAAGAAATTAAAAATCACAAAGCAGGGTGTAAGCCAGATAGAAAATGGTGAAAGAAACAAAACAATAACGCTGACTTCTTTGCAGGAAGCAGCTAAAGCGCTTGACCTGAAGCTTGTTTATGCTTTGGTGCCAAAAGACTGTTCACTTGAGAAGCTGATAGAGCGAAAAGCCAATGAGCTGGCAAAAAAGATTGTAATGAGGACTTCAGCATTTATGAAGCTTGAGGCGCAGGAAGTCAGCAAAGAAAGGCTAAAGAAAGCAATTGAAGAAAAGGCATATGAATTAAGAAAAGAAATCCCTTCAGAGCTATGGGATTAGATCTTGATTACATATTTGGTCAGACGCCGCTCGAGCAGGAAGAGCTTGATGACCTTAAGATAAAAAGCATAACACTTAAAAGTGAATTAAATGAATTCGAGCAGCAGAACATTGAAAAAGCTGTTGAATGGTCAATGAGCCGTAAATTCAGCTCTGATGAAATACTCTATGAAGAATTCATAAAGAAGCTTCATTACAATATGTTTGGTGATGTTTGGAAATGGGCTGGTCAGTATAGAAAAACTGAAAAAACAATAGGGGTTGATCCAATCAAAATTTCTGAAAGCTTAAGGCAATTGCTTGATGACTACAGATTCTGGATTGAGCATAAGACCTACAATGAGGATGAGATTGCTATAAGATTTAAATTCTATCTTGTAAAAATACATCTTTTCCCAAATGGAAATGGAAGGCATTCGAGGCTAATGGCTGATATGCTTATCAGCAATTGTTTTCATAAAGAAGTTTTTACCTGGGGTTCAGCAAACCTCTATGAAAAAGGAAATGCCCGAAAACAGTATATAGAAGCAATATATGCTGCCGAAGAAGGAGATATGAAACCACTAATAAAATTTGCAAGGACATAGTATAATTGTGCATTATCAATTATCCATTGATTCCTCTATCTCAATCTTCATATCAAGGAATTTGTCAATAGCAGGATCATTCTCCAGGTTATATTCCTTAACCATAGCCATCCCAATATCAAAGTACTTTTGTGCCTGCAGGTTTGATTTTGAAGATAAATAATAATCAATTATCCTTTATACAACGTACAGAAAAGCCCCAGTTTCTATCATATCCATCATCAAGAACAGCTATTGGTTTATAGTTATATAACATAACGCTCCAAATTCCATTATAACCGTTGTGTGTTGATGTCCACCAATACGCAAGGTAACCCATAGCTCCATACTCACCGCCATAAGCATAACGATAACCTCCTGGCAATCCAGTAAAGCCGCTGCTATTTGTTGCATCAGTATTAGGGCTTATCCAGTACGAATTTCCTTTTTCTTTTATTTTACTTCCTGCAACAAGAGTATCACCTAAATAATGAATTAAAGTATGCCATTCTGTATAACTAGGTACATGCCATCCCAATGGGCATAGTTTACCTGAATTTACAGCACACCAATTATACAAAGCACCATAAGTATCTTTATACTTAATAGAATCATTATACCAACAATAAGCAGGTTTACTATAAAAGTCCCATTCAGTATTATCTAATATATTTGCTATTGAGCTTCCGTCATTACATTTAGTAGTTTTTAAGTTCTCAAGCATCCATGTCTGTGTTCCAATAGTTACTTTATGATAGACATTTCCATTATTATCTTTTATAGTAGATGTAGTATTGTTACTATTGCTAAAGTTATGAGTAATATTATTATCCTTTTTACAGGCTGGTATAACAAAAATGATTAAAGCCATTATTAAAAGAAAATATAATGTTTTATTCATAATTCCTTATTTAGCTTAATTGACCAACCTGAATGCTAAGCTGGGTTAGATTTTGGTAAAAACAAATATAATAAATCTTTATCTACTAACCTAAATTGAACTTCCTTGAGTTCCTGGTTACTATTTTCTCTAAGAGCATTTTTACTTACTTTGTATGTTAATTTATTACTATTGAGTTCTTTTAATATTAATGCTCTTGCTTTAATTTCTATTACTTCCCAAATAGTATATTGCGAAATATATCGTTTTCTGGTTTCCTTTTTAGGATGTCTTGCCCATTTTTCACGAATCATTACTGTATATCTTGAAGACATGCTGCCACTTTCATGAAACATAAAATCTCCTACTTTAAGCTCTGAAGAATATCTTAAAGGGAAATCTGTTCTTTTAAGAAGCATGTTTGGATCTGCTTCTTTAGTAGCTGTTAATTGATCATCATTTTCTTCCATGTTATTTTGGATTATAAATTTCATTTAAAACGCATCTATTTTTTCATCATCTTTTGAAAGGCTATATTCCAATTTATCTGTTAGATGTATCAGGTTTATTAATTTATTATGTGTAACATTTATATCTTCATCTAAATCAGATGTAATTCTAAGCCAGACCATAGAATTTTTATCAACAAGATCAATCTTTATTTTACGTTTGTTTAAAATAATATTTATAAAATCTGTTAACTTTTTTCTATTAGAAGAGGAACCATAAATCAGAACACGACCCAGGCAAGACTCCATAATGTATTCAAATTGCCCCAATTGATTTTTCTGAGTTATAGAAAAAATAAAAGGACCCTGGCGATTTTTCCTTATATTCATTATTCCTATAATCTTCAAAGAAGTAATATCAAGTTCAGGAGAACTATAAGATTTCTTTTCTTTTAAAGTTTCGTAAACCAGATTAATTTTATTCTTTAATTCTATTATTGGTATTCCTTCTAATGCTTTCAATTCCAACAAATTGCCATTAGTTATAATGCTTTCAAAATTATTAATATCATATTTTGACTCAAGTAAACCTGCTCTTTGGGGAATAATTTTTTCAACAAGTTCATCAATCTGTGCTTTAGAATTTTTCTCAATTTTAATGGATAGATCATTGTAGAAAATATCTATGAATTTATTCATTCCATTAAACAGATTGCACATTTGATTTACCTCAAGAGTATCTGCTAAATATGGGTAAAAAACCTGCAATTTTGTCAGAAAAGGGATTTTTGATAATTCTTTATTATCAGCTTTCTTTATAGTTCTATAGGCCAGTGAATCAATTCTATCAATCCTTCCGGTTCTCTGCTCCATATCAGACGGATTCCATGCAATTCCATAATGGTATATGTTTTTGCAATATGAATGCAGATCTTCTCCTTCTTTTAATATATCTGTAGCTATTAGCACATATGGATATCCAGGCATTCTGAATTGAATAGCAGTTTTACGAACATCTCTTTTGTGATACCCGCTGGCTCCAAGAACCGGCAGTTGTTGAATTAAATTGAATCTGATTCTGGTTTTATCATCAAAATTTTTATCTATAATCTTATCATAGTCATTAATTACTTCTTCAACTTCTTTTAAAACAAAATTAAAATCATTTAAAAGCAGGTTTTTCATTTCGCGAATAAATTCCTCTCTTGGATCTTCACTTTTAGATGTTAAAGATTCAGCAATAAAAGTTGGGATTAATCCGCTTCCTTGCCTGAATATACTTCGCAATATCTCATTAAGAGTATCTAATTCGTCTATAAATTTGTTATAGTTATTTTCCGAAATTAATATTTTATGTAAATTTATCCATTTAGTGAATGATTCTTCAGCAAGACTTAAGAGTAGTTCAGTTATAAA
>CAZMDE010000283.1:0-4068 GCA_964564355.1 uncultured Bacteroidales bacterium
CATACTTTATTACATATTTTCAATATGTATTCTTTATTACACCTATCGTATTGTATTGTAAACACTTAACTAATTATACTCAAAATACATTCATTTATTATTACAAGTCTTAGCACGTCTGGGTACATGGATGTACCCAGACCATGTACAATTTTAGGCCACAATCGGGAAGTGGATCTAACATTAGCTTAACTGGCAAGCCTGTCCCGCGAAGCGGGTTGGCGCGGTTTGTGCGTAAACGAGCGAAGCGAGTAGCACAAACCGTGACAAAAGGAGCTGTCCAGTTGAAGCTGTTGTTAGCCATCCCTCTTCATATTCATTCATGCAAATATTTTTATACAATATATACATTTAATATTATTTGCTTAAATACTAAAAATAATGTACGCCACTATTGATTTATCATGTATATATCATTATTATGATAGGAGAGGTGTATATGCCAATTATTCGTCCAATATCTGATTTACGCAATAACTTCACTAGTATCTCTGAAACCGTTCATTCTGATGATGAGCCAATTTTCCTCACGAAAAATGGTATAGGCGATATGGTTGTCATGTCATTAGAATATTATGAAAAGCAGCTTGCTAGAATTGAACTTTATCAAAAATTGAATGTTGCACGTGATGAAATACGTAATGGTGCACATGGAAAAGATGCACGTGATGTACTACGAGGCTTAATGATCAAATGAGCCAAATAAAATATCAAGTCCGTATCTATCCAAGTGCCGAAAATGACTTGATAGAAATTAAAGATTATTTTATCAATAAACTAAAAATATCTCCGAATAACTTATTTGAGAAATTTTATAAGTCAATTGATACGCTAGAAGAAAATCCATTTCTATTCCCTCTACTGAAGGATGCTTTCCTAAATCAATTAGGGTATCGAATGGTTCCAATTGATAATTTTCTTCTTTTCTATATTATTGAAAATAATGAAATTCAAATCCATCGTTTTTTATATGGAAAGAGAAACTATTTAGCAATCCTGTAATTCTTTTTTCGCGCCCGCAGGGTCTAGCTAACATACACTTAACCAGCAAGCCCGTTCCGCGAAGCGGATTGGCGCGGTTTGTGCGTTAGCGAGCGTAGCGAGTAGCACAAACCGTGACAAAGGGCGCTGTCTGGTTGAAGTGATTGTTAGAGCAATTCTTTATAAATGCTCAAATATTCAATAGGTGAATATACGTTTACCTCAGAATGTTTGTAATCATCAACATTGCGAGTTACAATACAATCACATTGATTCCTAAAAGCCGAAAAATGCTGCAAACTATCTTCAAAATCAATAAATTCTGATCTTAAGCTATTCATTACATCTGAGTGATCAATTGAAATAACCGTTAAGTATTTAATTATTTCTGAAATGAATTTTCTTGCATTTTGATCCCCACCTACTTTCCTGAGAATGTAATAAATATTTGCTACTTCATTTGATGAAATAAAACCAATAGCAATATTATTTTCAAGTAACACCAAAACTAGTTTACTTGATTCTACAAATGGCTCTCTTGCGAGAGCAACATCTAATATGACATCAGTATCAACAAAAACACGCTTAATCATAAGTACTTATCCGACAAGGCTTCTTCTAATAATGATTTATAATCTTTTCCATTATCTTTAAACATTCCAACCAGACTATCAGTAATCGGTGATTCAATTTTGGTGGAATAATCAAAAGACATATTACCACTTGATATATTTCGTAAATATTCTTCTACAATGCGAGAAACACTTTTATTTTTTTCTTGTGCGAACTCTTTTGCCTTTTCAATAATCGACTGATCAATTGTCAGAGTAAGTTTAGTTAACATACAAGCACCTCACACGTATAATATAACACAAATGCACGTGCTTATCAACTTTTTTTCATTTTATCAAGGCAAATTCATTTATCAGTAGCTATCTCATTATAATACTATAATTTATTATCATCTTTTCACGCGCGCGATAGCGCGTCGCTCTAACATTTGCTTAACCTGCATTTCCGGCCCGAAGGGCTTGGCGTGATTTGTGCCGAGCGTAGCGAACAGCACAAATCATGACAACAGGAATTGTCAGGTTGAAGCAGTTGTTAGACGTCTTCTCTAGTTAATTCCTTAATCCATACTTTAAGCAACTGATAGTCTATATCTTGTTCTTTATATATTTTGATATGTTTCATGGTATCACCTGTTCCTTCTAATTTCTTCACATCAGTTTTTATTTTTTGTGAATTATTAAAGCCAAATGTAATATAGTTTTTATTATTCTTGATGTATGCAATATCTACCTTTAAAATAAAAACAGGAAATCCCCATTTTATTTTTTCCAATATTTCTGGCAATTCATCATGAATAAGTTGTCGAAGCTTTATCATTATTTCTATTTTCGTATCTTTTTCGCAATTATTTATATACTTCGATACCTCATCAGAAAAACTATTCATTTAAGCCTCCTTATTATTTCTTTGATTCAAATTCAATTCCCCAATAGACACCAAATATGTCAATCAAACTTCCATATATAGAATTCCAGAATGTTTTATCTGCAGGAATAGTTATATTCCCATCAACACTAAACAATTTTACAAATCTGTGAACTTCTTCTTCTGAATTCACCTGGAGATGAATTGTATAGTTTGTTCCCAATTCAACAGACGAATCTTCCCAAGTATCACCAAAATACAGTTATTTTTAACAATAAGGGATGATCTTTACCTCGGTTCGATTTGAGTATCTTAAGTATCCTTTTAGGTCAGTCTTATATGAAAGGATAAAATTTTCTGTAGAAAGGGCATGTATTTATTGTCCGGCAGGCGGTTCCCAAAGTTCTACTTTATTCCCCTCTGGATCAATAACCCAAGCGAATCTTCCATATTCTGATTCATCTATTTTTGGTAAAACATTACATCCTTCCGCTTTTAATATTGTCACTAGATTAGTAAGATTTTCAACTCGATAATTGATCATAAATGTAGATGTACTCGGTGAAAATTGGTCACTATCATCTGGACCTATAGACCAAATTGTGGTTCCTGCAAAAGGATTACCATTAGAATCTTTCCAAATGAAAGCTGTACCGCCCCATTCTTGAACATCAATTCCAAGGTGTTGCTTATACCAAGCTTGTAACTCTGCTGGTTTTTTCGCTTTAAAGAATATTCCACCGATTCCTGTAACTCGATTCATTATTTCCTCCTATCAACTCAAAACATGTCCATTTTAGCAATATATTAAGTGATCATTCAGGAATCAAGATAAATCTTTTTATGTCTTCTTCCTACTCTATAGCCCGAAGGGTCCGTCTAACATTAGCTTAACCAGCAAGCCTGTTCCGCGAAGCGGATTGGCGCGGAGTTTGCGTAAACGAGCGTAGCGAGTAGCAAAGTCCGTGACAAAAAGCGCTGTCTGGTTGAAGCTGTTGTTCCACGTTTTTCTTTTTTCAATCTACCAACATTTCACGAAGTACATCTTTCACTTTTATGATTTCATCCTCTTTTATTTTTCCCAATTTCTTAATCAAACGGATTTTATCAACAGTCCTAATTTGATCAAGAACTATCCAACCACTTTTTTCTTGGAATTCTAATTCCACTCTTGTTGGATAATCATGGGACTTCGTTGTCATTGGGGCAATGATGACAGTTCCTATTGTTTTATTCATTTCATTGGGTGAAATCACTAAACACGGCCTCGTTTTCTGTATTTCATGGCCTTTCGTTGGATCTAGGTCTATTAGAAACACTTCATATTGGTTGATTACCATTGCCAGTCAAACTCCTTTGGGCCAACATCTTCAGGTATCAAAAGAGTGTCCTCATTGTTTGAACTCATTTTCTTTAAGGCATCTTCCCATCCAGACCGAGGTTTCCTATTTATAGGCTTCAAAACAAGCTTTTTATCCTCAATTTCCATCTCAAGTTGATCTTTTATATGGAGTTGCTCCAATATTGCTTTTGGAAGTCTGATGCCTTTAGAGTTGCCAATAGCGACTACAGAAACCAACATATGTCACCTCTTGTTTGTAATTATAATGTAATCACATGCAAATGTCAAACCTCCATTTTTTTAAGTTT
>CAZMDE010000284.1:0-4064 GCA_964564355.1 uncultured Bacteroidales bacterium
ATCCTATAGAATATCTACATAAGCACAATAAATGTATTGTTAACCAACGCGAGATAGGAAACGACACAGGTTCATTCAGTACAGCACTGCGAGCCGCACTACGTGAAGATCCTGACGTAATTCTTGTCGGTGAAATGCGTGACCTTGAGACGATTGCTACTGCTATATCCGCTGCGGAGACCGGACATTTAGTGTTTTCAACATTGCATACAGTCAATGCGGCACAGACTGTTGATAGGATAATCGATATGTTCCCAAGCTATCAGCAACAGCAGATAA
The DNA here is from genome assembly GCA_964564355.1 of uncultured Bacteroidales bacterium. Lineage (GTDB taxonomy): Bacteria > Bacteroidota > Bacteroidia > Bacteroidales > JAGODS01 > CAZMDE01. Next base: position 280 of record CAZMDE010000284.1, read on the forward strand.
AGGTGCAACTGGCAGGAGTCCTTCAAGGTGTAATCTCTCAGCAATTGATGCGAACTATGGGCGTAAAGGGAAGAGTAGCGGCAATAGAACTTATGCTGATGACGGATGCTGTAAGAAATGTAATTAGAGAAGGCAAGACGCATCAGATACCATCTATAATGCAAACCTCCATTTCAAGCGGCATGCTTACTATGGATCATTCACTAGCTCAACTAGTAAAGCAGAAGAGAATAACTATGAACGATGCGATCCTTCATTGTGATGACATCGAGATGCTAAAGCGATATATTAACTAGTGATAGAAATCACCTTCCAAAATCGACTGATATCACTAAATTAGCGATATACCAAAGAGAAACTACAAAAAAGATAAAAACAAAATTTAGAAAATGATTTAGCTTAGTTATCAAATAAATATGACACCATAAAAAAGGCGACAATGTATTTTGAAATATACTGTCGCCTTTATTCTATAATTCAAGGATTATGTATTATAATAGGATTCATCAATATCTGGTTATTGTAAGCAAAATTCTTAATATCTGGTGATTGTCAGCAAATCCTTAACACCTGTTGATTGTCAGTTAATCCTTAATACCTTGTAATTGTTAGAAGATCCTTTGTATATAGAATATCAAAGGTAAGAAAACTCAGCTTTATAACACCGGCTTTGACAATTCCAAGGATCTGGTCATGGGCATCTGCTATACCTTCTGCATCCATGGCAGGCCAGTAATCATTAGGATAATTTTTATTAGTCCATGTCTCAAACAGCTGATCATAAATCTTAGGATCATATGCATACGCATCATTGAACCATGAAGCGCAGTCAACCACTATATAGTTCCCGAAATTTATTGCGAAGAAACCATTCTGCAAGGTCGTCAACCCTTTTATCTTACCTGCTATACAACTGCACCTTCTGGGCATTTTTATTCGTTAATTCCTCAAGCATTGATTTGAATCTTTTCTGACGGATTAATTGAAGCATGCTCTGTGAAAGCCCGAACGATTCATCGTCACTTTCATTGGAAAGACGATTGGATATTGCTTCATTAACCAACGGTGACATTTCATCAAATTCTACCTTGGACGCATAATTCTTCATCGCTGGCTTCAAAAACTCAGCTTTGGCCACTGTGATAAGCCCTGCAAAAATTTCCTCGTAACGTATTAACTCATCCTTTTCACAAAGGGTAATATAAGCTAGGTGCAATCGCTGAATGAAAGGCGTGTTAGTAATTAAATCATATCGCTCGCAAAATTTATCGACGGTGGTCTTTTCTTTGCGAATTGTATTGCAAGCACGCAGAAACATATCATCCCAGGGGAGTCCGAACTTGCCCACAAAAGTTTTCTCATATTCTTTTTTCTTATTTTGACTCATCCATTCACAAGCTGAAACGAAGAGTGCTATAGGACGCTTGTTATCTGCATGTATCTGGCAGTATGCCCATCCAATATAAAAAATATTTGCTGTGACTCTTGTAGGGAATATCTTCTTTAGGCTCGCATACTCTTCCTTGGTACAGACCGTGGAAATCTGGTAGATATAATTAAAATCTGACAAAGTAAGAGCGGAAAGTGGACTGCCTTCATTTCTCAACTCTTCCAGTCTTTCTACAGCAACAGAATCATTCATCAGGGCGTAGTCAATTGGAAAAGGAAATCTGCTTTTAAGTTCATCCCTTATATTTATCAGTGATTGAGGTTTAAAATCTTGCACTTTAGTTTTGTCCTTATACTTTCGTTAGAATTCTATTAGCTGCTGTTTGTTGTTCGTTGGTTGGGTGTGTCGTGTTTTATTTATAGGTCATATACTTTAGAAGAATTCCAACATTATTTAGAAATTTTCGGAAGTGCGTCGGCAGCTTCCTGAATGTTAACAGTTACTGTTACAAGACGCTTGACAATCTCTGCAAGTGCCTCATCAATCTGAATGAGCGCGGCTGATACTGACTTATCCATACCGGATTCAAACATAGTAGAAGATTCCTGGGTTTCACTCTTAAAAGATGCAACATTATTGTTAAGCTGCTGAGTTATAGTCTGCAAGCCATTGATATGTTCCTCAAGGGTTGAATTAAACTTATTGATGCTTTGCCCAAAGCTCTTGGAATAATTCTCGGCGCTGGCTGTAATTTTCTGATATTCAGCACTAACAGCCTCGGACATGGCCTGTGCGACACCGCTTAACTTCGAATCCAGATTACTTCCCAGCTCACTGTAGCTGTTTGAAATACCGGCTGAAAACTGTGTCGCAGAATCGCTTATGTTACCGGCGATTTCTTTAAGTACAAGCACGGTGCCTTCAATTATATCGGTCGTAGATTGAAGATTCGTGCCAAACTCTGCAAGAACGGATTTGGCTGCCTGCTCAGTATTAAGTTGCATTGAATTGACAGCATTATTAAGCAGGTCAGCGGTGATTTTGTTCTGAGATGCCAATGTCTCCGCTGTAGTACCCGCAATCTTCTGTACCTGAGATGTTGTCTCAATAAGTTCCTTGAAAAAATAACTGTTCTCACTTGCATCCTTCTTGGCCTGTGCCATTGAATGTGCTAATTCGCCCAAAATACCTGTGAGGTTAAGAACCGTTCCACCAAGTGTACTCGCTGCTTTAGATACATGATCCGAAACTTCCTTGGTCTGCGAATATATATTGACGTTCTGAGCGGAAAGCTCCTTGACAGTCTGGGTAACATTGGCAAGCTCACCTGAAAAAAGACGTGTGGTTTCGTTTAGTGACGACAGGATTTCATTTTCTTTAAGAATAAAATCCTTTACCTTGTCTGATAAAGAATGTGCAATAATCCCGGCTAATTCTGCCATTCCGCTCTCCTGACGCCTTATAACCTCTTCGGAAAGCTGTGTAATCTTCAATGAAGCATCATTAACAGCAGGGAAGAGTTCTCTTGCAACCAGCTCCGAATAATAATCATTGACTCTCTCTGTCAGGACATTATCAGCATAATCTGTAAGCTTGCTGACAAGAATCTCAGCTGCATTCGAAAACACCTGTTCCTGGGTCTTCGCAATATCGGCCTTGAGATCCTCCCTCATGGCTTTATTGAGTTTCATCTGAGAGTTGACAAAAATAAAAACAGTTGCAATGCATCCTATAAAAATAGCTGCAATCAAAAATATCGAAACTTCTCCGGGTAATGAAGCCGCTAGCACACTAATCACTAAAATCCCTCCAAAAAATGATAAATAAAATTGGTTACTTGTTAATAACATATAACATATAGCAACATTAAAACTATTAATATATTAACTATATATCTTATTCTTTATAACCTGTTTGTAATTATACATCATTAGCGGACAATGTTCAATTGAAATACTTTAGTATTAGAACTAGATTGAAATATTGTAAGATAATAGTAATACAAACAACTAAGATTAATGCCTTGATTACAGTAAGATTATAAAAGTATTACATTTGTTCATAACCCCTTGAATGTCTGAATAATTGTAGTATCATGAGTTAAAAGCATTTAAAGGCATATAGAAAATAGCTTCAAATCCTTTGAGATGGGCATTTATTGATTGATAATTAGTGATAAACGCATAAAAAATCAATCAAAAACTGTGAATATGTGCCAAATATGTTATTTTATGTATATTATTTGTAAATAGTATATTGACAAACTAATACAGTGGTGATAAACTTTAGCTCAAGTAGGGGAAATGCTCTACTAATAGCAAACTTGACGAAAGTCAGGGACGCAAAGCTAAAGGGCCTAAAGACCACAAGTCCATGGTAGCCAGTTGCCGTTACA
>CAZMDE010000285.1:0-4023 GCA_964564355.1 uncultured Bacteroidales bacterium
TAATCGTAAAGAGATTGTTCTTAATAAGGTTTATAATAACTTAACACTTTTAATAGCTGAAGCTAAAGATAAAAAAGTTTGTACTTCTCTTGCTGTTTTCAAACCAACAGAGATTATTGATTTTATTATTGAAAATGATGAAAGAGCATGGTCAAGGGATAAAATTGAAATCCTAAAACAACACAATTTATTTGAAGCATCCAATACAAAGAAAGCCGAAGTTGTAAAGAAATTACCCTATAAATTTTCCTATCTTTTTAAGGACAATGATGGAAAACAAAGTAAATTAATGATAGAGGATTGGGAGATAGGTCAGCTTTACTGGAATTGTCTTAAACGCCACGAGGGAGATGAATCCAAAGCCTGTCAGGATGTCAAAGCCAAATACCTTGATAAGTTTATTAAAAATAATGACCTTTACTTTTTTCTGGGAACTACCAAAGTAAACCATTTCAGGGCAAAGAACCCTTTTATCATTATAGGTCTTTTCTATCCTAAAAAAGAACCGCCTATAACACAAACATCTCTATTTTAGTTTCGAATTAAAATCCATTGAATTCCCGCTGGCGTTCTATTATAATGAGTTCTTCCGATGTATCGTGATCGTTTGTTAGTTTTTTTTAATTAAATATCCTGTTTTTGATTCACCTGTCCCGAGTCTTTTCGGGATTGTCAACCTCTCAAAATATTTAACAGTCTCTACAACTTCTTGTTTCTGTTTACACAAAATATTTAACAGTCTCCGAAGAGAGGTACTCATTATAAACGCATACGTAGTACATGGGAGGTGCATGATAGGTGCATAGGGGGCGCATACGTGGCGAATGGGAGGTATTAGGGGGGCGCACTATGGGCGCAGGCGGGGCGCATTATAGGCGCATCATAGGCGCTATAACGAAAATCACCCCTAAATCCTTCAAAATCGCTTAATAAACTGATGTACTAGTGAATCAATGAACAAGTGAACCAGTGAACAAATACTGCCCGGCTTCGCTGTGCCAGCGGTCTTACGCCGCTGAAAAACTAAAATTCCTCTTTTAAAAATTATATTTAAAATAGTCTTTAGTCCTAACTAACGTGAATTCTTAGTTTTTTATTCATTATTCTTTAAAAAATATTGCTTTAATTTGCACAAAAATAATTTAATTTTTATGTTTATGATGAAGAGAGTTTTTATTGCATTTTGTTTATTTGCCGGCGTTTATCTTAATAAAGTAAAGGCTGATGAGGGTATGTGGCTGCCTATGTTTATTGATCGTTTGAATTATATTGACATGCAGAAAATGGGGCTGCACCTGACAGCAGAAGAAATTTACAGTGTTAATCATTCTTCTTTAAAGGATGCGATAATTCAGTTTGCAGGCGGATGCACTGCAGAAATAATATCTACTGAAGGCTTGCTGATAACTAATCACCACTGCGGTTTTGGTGCTATTCAGGCTAACAGTTCTGTGGAGCATGACTATCTGACAAACGGTTACTGGGCATTGAAGAAAAGCGATGAATTGAAATGCGATGGTCTTACTGCCAGGTTCCTTATCAGGATAGAAAATGTTACTGATCGTGTCCTTAATCAACTGAAAGATACTATGTCAGAAGCATCGAGAAACAGAAAGATAAAGGATATATCAAAACAGATAGAGGATGAAGCATCTAAAGACACTCATTATGAAGCGAATGTGAAAAGCTTCTTTAATGGTAATGAATTTTATCTATTTGTAACAGAAACCTTCAGGGATGTTCGCCTGGTTGGCACCCCTCCTCAATCTCTTGGTAAATTCGGTGGTGACACAGATAACTGGATGTGGCCCAGACATACCTGTGATTTTTCTATGTTCAGGATATATACAGGCACTGATGGCAAACCTGCTGATTATTCTGTGAATAATATCCCAATGAAACCAAAGCATTCACTGCCGATTTCTTTAAATGGTGTTAAAAATGGAGATTTTACTATGATAATGGGTTATCCGGGAAGCACTGACAGGTTTTTGACTTCTTATGGTGTGAAAATAGCAATTGAAAAATATAATCCTTCGATAGTTAAGATACGTGAGAAAAAGCTTGCTATTATGAAAGAAGACATGAATGCAAGTGAAGCTGTCAGAATTCAATATGCTGCAAAATATGCAGGTACAGCTAATTACTGGAAGTATTTTATCGGTCAGACTAAAGGACTTAAGAGACTTGATGTTTATGACAGAAAGCTTGAGATTGAAAAAGAATTCACAGGCTGGCTTAATCAAAATGGAGCTAGAAGAATCCAATATGGTGAAGCCCTGAAAAATATTTCCAAAGCTTATGCTGAATTAGAAAAGGCAACTGTTGCCAGAGTTTATTTTAGTGAAGCTCTGACAAGGGGTGCAGAAATAATTCCATTTTCACGCAATTTTGAAGAGCTTGCTAAACTCCTGAAAGCTGACAAGCAGGATAAGGAGAAAATAAGCAGCACTATTGCATCTTTGAAGGAAACTTCTGATAAATACTTCAAAGATTACAATATGGAAACAGATAAAAAGCTGCTTGCTGCTATGTTAACTATATATTGTAATAATATTCCCAAAGAACAGCAGCCTCAGGTAATTATTGATATTGCTGATAAATTCAACAAGGATTTCAGTAAATATGCTGACAAGGTATTTGAAAGTTCAATATTTATAAGTAATAAGAAAGTTGCTGAATTCCTTAATAACCCTAAAAGCAAGACACTTGAAAAAGATATTATGTTTGAAACTATGAAGGCAATTTATGCCTATTCCAAAGATTTCAACCAGAAATTTGAGAGCAGCTACAGCTTGCTTGATAAAGGAAACCGCTTGTTTGTTAAAGGACTTAGGGAAATGAATCCTGATAAAAAATACTATCCGAATGCAAACTCAACAATGCGTCTTTCATATGGAAAGATAATGAGTTATGATCCTGCAGATGCTGTCAAATATGATTATTTTACAACATTAAATGGAGTAATGGAAAAGGAAGACCCTAATAATGATGAATTTAATGTACCTGATAAAATAAATCAGTTATTTGCAAATAAAGATTACGGCAGATATGCTGAAAATGGCAAGTTAGTAACATGTTTTATTACTAATAATGACATAACAGGCGGTAATTCAGGCAGCCCTGTTCTGAATGCAGACGGAGAGCTTTTAGGTCTTGCATTCGACAGCAACTGGGAAGGAGTTAGCGGCAACATTGCTTACGAGCCTAATATGCAGAGAACTATTTGTGTTGACATAAGATATGTTTTGTTTGTGATTGATAAATTTGCAGGAGCAGGAAGTCTTTTATCTGAGATGAAAATATCAGATAAAGCAAAAAGTCATCCTCCAATGATTATGATTGACAGGGATATTAACACAACATCCGAACCAAAGCCTGGTCAGGGACTTAGAAGAAGCGATTCTCCTCCGGGAAACAATCTTAAAGATCCAAATGATAAAAGGGTTACACAACCGATACAAAACAAAATAAACAGGTAACAATTCTTATAATAATGAAATTTTAAATCTTCAAAACATGAAGTCAACTTTTCTGATTTTATCTGTAATCATTATTCCGCTTTTACTGTTCTCACAGACAAATAATGAATCATTGATTGAAAAATGTAAAAATAAAAATATTGTATTTAGTATTAAGATCAATGATGAAACTTATAAAACCAGAGAATATTTAAACTTAGCAAACGAAAACATTATTAGCTCCAAGTTGATAGTAGCAAGAATTAACGAAGGCAGCAACACTGAGGATTCTGATAAAGACCTGGCAAATATTTTTATCAATAAAGCAAAAATGTATGCTTTAAAATCAGACTCTGTTTATAAGGTTATAGTTTTGTATAAAGACAGTATAAAAATAAATGAGGATTTAATTTTGAAACTTTCAGGCAAGCAGGTCATTAATCCGACGGTAAAGGATACACCTATCAAATAAATTACAACATCCGAGATAATATTTATGATAAAAATTATCATTATTAACGGACCTAATCTGAACCTGCTTGGTATTAGAGAGAAAGCAATT
>CAZMDE010000286.1:0-4021 GCA_964564355.1 uncultured Bacteroidales bacterium
GGTGATACTGTCATTGTCTTTAATCCGCAGGCATCACTTGAACCATTGTCTACCTGGGCTGCGGTTATTGATACATTGCCTGTTGCATCAAGCTGTATTGTTATGTCTTTACATATTGCTGCTGGTTTTATATTATCCTGAACTGTTACTGTGGACGTGCAGGTTGATACTTTTCCATTAACATTCGTAACAGTCAGTACAACCGAATTAATTCCAACATTCGTGCAATTAAAATGGTTTGGCGAAACCTGCATTGAGGTAATTCCACATAAATCGTTACTTCCATTATCAATATCTGAAGCTAAAATATTTACATTACCTGTTGCATCAAGATTAGCAGTAAAATCCTTGCATATTGCTGAAGGTTTTACATTTTCATCTAATATAATTATTGCAGTTGCAGTCTTAGAACAACCGTTTTTATCTGTAACTGTAACTATATAGCTGTCAATTGCTAAATTTACAGCAGTAGCAGTATTTTGTGCAGGAATAGTATTCCATAGATATGTATAAGGGGTATCTCCACCAGTAGCTGTTACTGTTGCATTCCCTGTATTACCTCCAATACAAATTACTTTGGTTTGCGAAGTTATACTTGCACTTAATAGTGTAAGTGGTTGTGTGATGCTCACAGAAATATTTGCTGTACAATTATCAGCGTCTTTTAAATAAACTGTATAAGGAGAACCTGCTGCATTTACAATAAAAATATTTCCACTTTGGTATGAAACACCGTCGAGGCTGTATTGTAATGTACCTTTGCCACCGCTAGCAATAACAGTAAGCGTTGTAGATCCTCCGTAGCAGGGAATAGTGCCTGAAGTAGCTGAGGCAATAATAGGAGAAGGATTAAATGTTACTTCTTTGATGGAGCTAAAACCGCATCCATTTTGTGTTTTTACTCTTATCCTAAAAGTAGAAAGGTTATTCGGAATTGACAATACAATACTTTGAAGATATTGCCCGGTACCAATTTGCTGAGTTCCAAGACTAATGCCATTGTCCCAGTCCCAAATATAATTCTGAGCACCACTTACTTCGGAAGATTGAAATAAAATATCTGTGCTCCCGATAATAGTGGGTGGAAAGCAAAGACCATTTGGAGTTGTTATATTAGCAGGAGCAGCAGGTGGAAGATTAGTTATTGGAATTAAAGATGAAGTCCAGGTATTATTTCCACAAGCATTTAAAGATTTTATACTAATTGTGATAGGTGTACTTCCAATCTTTAATTGTACAAACCTTGTTCCTTGCCCAGAAATTATTTGCCAGTCTCCTGAAACTGTCCATGTATAGGTTATGGCACCCTGCACTTCATCAATGAAAAAGTCAGCTACCGAACCTATACATGCAGGGTTAGGTCCGTTTAAATCAGTTGGAATTGCAGGACTACCAGTAGAATATTTTATTATCTGTGAAGAATTAATATTTACACCCTGAATACAACTCGCTGTTGTAATTCTAATAAGTGTAACAGTTGTATTATCAGTAATAGATATTGTTTTACTATCTGAATTATTTGGGCTGCTAACTATTTGAGATTGAGGAGTCCCTCCATTGATCTGATAATAATATGTCCATGGATATTCATTGCCCTGGTAATTAACTGTAAATGTTGCACTAACTGGAGTATGCCCTGTAGTACCACAAACATCAGGAGTTGCTGTAATGGTTCCGGTGGGTATTTTTATAGAATTTCCATTAAAACTTGCCGAAGCTACATAACAGTTTGAATTATTAAAACTTTGTGCACTGGCTGCCGAAATAACTCTATATATTTTATTTCCTATATCGCCTACATTCAAATCTATATATACATTAATAAAATCTGTAATTGGATCTCCTATATTTACCCAGTTAGTTGTGCCCTGGTCTGCAACCTGCCATTGAAAAACAGAAGGAATATCTATAGGAATGCTTCCAGATGTCAGGATGCCCTGAAGTCTGATTTTTCCTGTTGTGCAGTAATCTGTTGTTATCGAATTGAATCCAATTGTAAATGGAATATATGGACTAAAAGTGATATCATCAATAGCTAAGTCATTTCCACAACCACCACTTGCATTATTTCTCAAAATAATGAATACTTTATCCTGATTTTGAGGTACTTTAAATATTAATGAGGTCTTATTCCATGTTAAAGTTGCTGATTCTGCTACAGGTCCTGTATTAGTTTGTGCTAGCAATATAGCTCCATTACAAGCTGCTCCGCCAACCGATACAAGAGAATTTGCTTCATCATCACCCGGGTCTTTATCCCAAATTTCATATCGAATATTTACACGAATAACACTGGATCCACATGAATTGGGCTTTAATACATTTGCATAATACGCCTTATATTCAAATTGGGCTCCATAACATAACCCTGTTATCTCTCGTTTATAAAATAATCCTTTTTGCAGAGCTGCATTAACCACTAACATCATTCCATTTACATCTCCAGTTGTGTGATCTGGTCCATCATGCCATGTTCCGTCCGACCCATCAGCGCCATTTGGACTATGAACAAATCTTGGATTAGTTGAAAGAGCATATCCACCATCATCCATAGAACTTGACCATGATGAACAAGATACCGATTTTCTTAACCTATACCTTTCCCAGCGACCGAGTTTCCATGTTCCACATACATTATACCATCTAACATAAGTTCCTGAGCAACTTCCGGGATTGGGACCTGTCCATGTGGTACCATTTAAACACCATGTATAAGCAGGGTTATTTAAATAACTTCCATTATAGGGAGTACCTGTTAACACAGTTACCTGCACAAAACTCCATTCAGTTACACCTTGCTCTCTAGCCGGTAGAACAAGTGCATAAGATGTTTCTAATAATGGAGGTGCTTGAGTTGCCCAACCTGTTCCGGAGCAAGTTGTGGGCCAAAACCAAAAACCATTACCAATAGTACCTCTTCCACTAATATCTCCACGGTATTTATTAACATCCTGACCTGCAGGAACAATTCCAAAATCCTCAATAAACAGAGGCGAACCGTAAGTTTGAGCTTTAATATTTTGATTACCTGTCAAACATAAAATAAATACAATCATCAATAACAAAAGCATATTCTTTTTCATAACATCAGTCATCAAGGGCAATTCTGATAATAAATTTTTAGATAAAATTGTTTTACCAAAAATTAACCTTTCCTGATATTTAAAAAAAGCTCTCAAAGTATATAGTATTTTCTGTTTCAAATTAAATGATTTTTAATAGTTTTACGTAGTTAAGTTAATACGTAAAATTTACAACAAAATTAACAAATTATTATTAATTACAAAATATAAACACAATGTTTTTTCTGTTTAACTCTTTTTAACATTAGGCATTTTTGATTTATATTAAAAAACAATTATACTAATAATTTTAACCTGTATTGTTTTTTAATGTATGCTAATATTTTAGCATATGTATTTTGAAACCATTTTTACACAACAACTAAATTCTTTGTTATTTTCAGTCTATTAACAACTACTATGATAAAATAAATTCCTTTTGCAAATTTGTTTGTAATTCTAAGCTTTAAGTCTGTTATATTTTCATCATATGTTGTAAGAATTTCTGAATAAATAATTTTACCATTCATGTCATTGATTGTAACTGAAATTGCATCTTTAGTGTTTGCTAACTGCTGATAGCTGATATCTGATAACTGATTATTTGAACTTGTTGAAGTATGGTTAATATTTCCTGCAAAATCAGTTCCTGTAGCAAGGATTATGATAATTAATGTTGTTATTATATTATTCAATTTTCTGGAATTTATTTATGTATACCATAAAGCAAATACACTGCCAATACTGTATTTATTTAGTAAAATATTATATAACAGCGTATTACAAAAGAAGAATCCCTGTAATTTGTCCAAAACTTGGACAAATTCCAATAAAATTGGAATGTTTAGTAGTTTGAGATTTATTAAAATTATCTAATTTTTTCTCTAAAGATATAATTGCAATAAACTTTAAATGTTTATTAATAGCATTGGGATTAAAAATAAAAAATAATGAGCAAG
>CAZMDE010000287.1:0-4011 GCA_964564355.1 uncultured Bacteroidales bacterium
AATTAATTTGATAGCTCAGAATTACACAAATATTGATGGAATTATACATGCAGCTGGTTTGGAAGAAAGCAATCTAATTCCGAAAAAAGAATTCAGCACTTTCAATAAAATATTCGATGTAAAAGTTTATGGAGCATTGAATGTATTAAATGCTTTTAACAAACATGATTACAAATTCTTTATCACATTCTCTTCTGTGGCTGCAAAATTTGGAAATGAGGGACAGGTTGATTATGCTGCAGCTAATGATATGCTTTGTAAAATTGTTCTTAAAGAAAAACAAAATAACTCTGATAAAATATACAAGGTATATAACTGGACAGCATGGATAGGAACAGGAATGGCAACAAAAGAAAGCGTTTTGAAGGTATTGACAGAATCAAAGCTGGACTTTCTTGAAATTCCCCAGGGTGTGAAATTCTTTATGGATGAACTGAAAGAAAGCGAAACTACTGAAGTAGTTGTAACGGGAACTAATGATAAGCTTGATATTGATAAAATATTCTATACTAAAGCAATAGAAAAGACATTGAACCCAATGCATTTACATAACATTCACAATGATTTTTGCTTTATTGACAGCATAATTCAAAAGGATGAAAAGTCCTGCGAATCTTTATATACCTTTTCACTAGACAGAGATTATTATCTGCAGAGTCATTATTATGGTGGAAATCCCTTTGTTCCTGGTACATTTATTGCTGAAATATTGATTCAAAACAGCAAAATACTGGTGCCATTTATGAATTTTATCAGGTTTTATGATTTCAATATATTCAATGTTGTTAAATTACCCAATAATCAGGATAAATTAGTTAAAGTAATTTCTGAAATTATTGATAACAGAAATGAAATTACTATTATATCCACGAAGCTGGTCTCTGACATTCTTAACTTCAACGGGGAAATTATTGAAAAAGATAAGCTGCATTATGAATGTAAGATCGCTTTCAGTAAAAACAAGTCAAAAATTTATATTGGGGAATATCAAGATATAGACTATAAAATTTTAATTCAAAATTCAGAATTCAAAGTTCAGAATTCAGAGTTGTTTTATCATCCTACCCTGTTGTATATGGGTCCAAAGTTGCGGACTATTAACAACCTGCTTCTTATGACAAAAAATATGGCTATTGCTGAACTAAAATATAATGATACTGAAATTTTCACTAATTGTCAAAGAAGCAGCTTTACTATTGACCCTGTTTTTTTTGAAGGTTGTTTGCAGCTTGCTGTTTTAATTCTTGGAATCAATTATAAATATATCGGCACCTTAGCTAATATCGGAGGTGTTGAAATTTATGATAAAATTGACAAGAATAATAAATATTATTGTGTTGCCTACCTGAAAACTGATGGCTTTAAGAAGGATGACAAAAGCTTTTTATTTGATATCATTCTTTATAATGATAAATGGCAATCAGTTATGTTCATTAAAGATTTTAAAGGATTTATTTCTCTGGATGTTGACAAGGACCTGCTTACCAAAATAAATTCTGAGTTTGGAATAACAGCAGAAAGTCAGAAGTCGGATGTCGTAAGTCAGAAGCCAGAAGTCAGAACTCAGGCTTCAGATTTCACAAGGTTTCCTTTTCTTGATAAAAAGGGAGAAGAATCTAAAACTGATAACAAAAATGCTTTACAATTCAGCCGTATACTCGACTTAAAACGTGATTTGTTTTTCTTACATCATACAAAAGCTGATATACCAATATTTCTGTGTGCTACAGGTATTGAAGCAATGGCTGAAGCTGCAACTGTTTTGAATGAAACCTTTGAAACAAACAAAAAAATTACTTCTGTTTCTGATTTTGCTATTCCTTACGGAATAAAGATTCTGAAGGGTAAGCCTAAAGAAATATATATTACTGCAGAAAAAGACAGCGTAAACGGAAACATTAAAACCAGGATAAATTCCATTTTCAAAAACAAAGATGGTGTTGTTGTCGGAGAGCCTACATTACATTATAAAGGTTCTTATGGTTTTTCTTCTGATTATGAAAAGCCTGAAATTATTACACTTCCGGAATTTCAGAAAATCACTCATGATGAAAACATAAAAGAGATTCTTTATCATCCTGAGAGATTATTTATGGACGAAATGTTTGAAACAATTGATGATATTCTGTTTTTTGATAATACCAACCTAATAACCCGGATAAAAAACACAAAGGATAAAAAATGTTTCAGCGACAGGGAAGATAATGGATTCCTCACAGACATAATGACTTTAGACGGAATGTTTCAGACCTGCGGTATTATTGAGCTGCTTACAACTAATACACTTGTTCTGCCTCTCGAAATTTCCAGGATGAAAATATTTGCTGAAGTTAGTCCTTATAATGAATACATCTGTGTGACAAAAAAACTGGAAGAAGGACCTGAAACCAATTCTTACCAGATACAGCTGCTTGACAGCGAACACAAAGTTCTGATAAGCATTGATAAGATGACTATGATAAAAATAACAAAATTACCTGAAGAGTATAAAATCACTGACAAATTGAAAGTGCTTTCAATGTCAGAAAATCAAAAATGAACTATATCCTGTTAAGTGAAAAAAATCAGTTCATTTTTAAAAAGTAATTATATTTTTCCTGTTCTTCTTTTATTATTTCTCTCTCATTTCCCGTTTCTTAATTCAGACCCTGACGCTTTAGTTGATATACAAACAAGGGGTGCTTGGACAGACGAAGGACTTTATTCCTCACAGATAAGAAACTGGATTGAGCATAATTCCTTCAATATAAATGAAAACACAACCTTTGTCAGAGGACCATTATTCAATCTTATTCAGCTGCCTTTCTTTCTGCTATTCGGCACAAAGCTCTTGACAGCAAGACTTATAACCCTTTTTTTCATAATGATTTGCCTGATATCATTCAGCATAAATAAAGAAAACAGGTATTTCATACTGCTTTTAGTCCTTTCCACATTAACCGAGTTTCATATATTTCAGTTCACTCATTATGCATTAGCCGAAATGCTGTGTATTGGATTTGTCCTTTTAAGCCTGATGTTTTTAATAAAGTTTTATAAAACTAAGCACTACCATTTGCTGTTTCTTTCTGTTTTGTTTATCTCTTTTACATATTTCACAAAAATCCAATTCCTTTATCTTATTGTAATACCACCGCTTACTATATTGCTCATTTCTCTTCTTCAACCAAATGAGCCAATAAGAACAAGATTAAGGAATATAATATTATCTTCAATTTTTACAATTGACCTTCTCCTCTTATATTTTCTTGTAAATTATTATCCCAACAGGGACTTTTACAATTATGTAATGCTGAATGAGATTTTCAACAAAGTATCTTTAAATTTAGAAAGTATAAGAAAAACCTTAGACTTTAATATGCATTTCTATATTTACACAAAGCACATTATACCATATCTTATTGCCATATCAGCAGCTTTGCTTATCAGCATTTATCTATTAGTAAAAAGATGTAATAATATCAGGTTCTATGTAATTCTTATTTTTTCTTTGCTTTGGTTTCTTATAGAAATGCATAAACTATCTTATTTCTACCTCCCCTACCGTTATCTATTAAGCTTAATATTTTCCGCCGGATTGTTTTGCTCTTTTATAATCTCCGAGCTACAGGTCAATAAAAAGTTTCTGAGTATTGTGTTTACAACTATATTTATTGTCTGGGCTGTTTATAATATATCTTTCGATTGGCAGGCAAACAACCGTAGAACCTATGATATGAAAAGAGTAAATAATTATTTAGCAAAATATGATTTAGGAAAACAGCCGGCAATAGGAAGCTGGGCTGCATCCTGCACATGGAAGAATAAAGCCATCACCTTCCCTGTATGGAATAATTATCTGAATTATAATGACCCTATTAATACTTATCATCCAAGATTAGTAATCGCCGAATCAGATGAGGCTGACAGCGAAAAAGCATTCATTGACCAGGATATCAACCTTGCAGCATTATCCGATTCAGTTAGATACTTTCTTGTATGGAAATATAAAATAGGTTGTTACTGGATTTC
>CAZMDE010000288.1:0-4002 GCA_964564355.1 uncultured Bacteroidales bacterium
ATTTATGTAAAAGATAATAAATATAAATATATTATCACAGATTTTCAGTATAATATTCCACGTGCAGAATATGTTGCAAAAGTAGATGATTGGCCAATAGAAAGTGAAAAAAGTCCTTACAATCCTTTCTTACCAAAGAAAAGATGGGTTCAAACAAAACAATCAATAGGTGATGAAGCAATTATTATAGCAAACAGAGTAAAAGAAGCTATGAGTAAACCTGCACCGGGTGAAGATTTTTAATAATTATTGCACATTTTAAAAAAGAGAGCCAAAATTTAATGATTTGGCTTTTTTTGTCACTATTTTGTCACCAGAAAAAATAAAAGCCCTGAATTAACAGGGCTTTTAGCGTTATTATAGTAGCTGGGGTAAGATTCGAACTTACGACCTTTGGGTTATGAGCCCAACGAGCTACCTCTGCTCCACCCCGCAATGTATCTTGATTTACGATTTATGATTTTAGATTTTAGATTTAAAAAGAACAATATTCTATAAATTTGATGGGGCAAAGATACACTATTATTTTTAATACTGATAATTTCTTTTTTAATAATAATTATTATTCCCTTAGAGTCGTTTGGTTATCAATCTATTTTAAACAGAAAACCGATAATTTTACGTTACTTTGCAGCTTAAATAAATTGAATAATGTCACATAAGGCGGGATTTGTAAATATTATTGGGAATCCAAATGTAGGGAAGTCAACATTGATGAATGCTCTTGCAGGCGAAAAGCTTTCAATTATAACGAAGAAAGCACAAACCACAAGGCACAGGATAATGGGAATTGTTAGCGGAGAGGATTATCAGATTGTCTTTTCTGATACTCCGGGAATAATAAAACCAAATTACCTGCTGCAAAGTTCTATGATGAACTTTGTGGAAACAGCTCTTGAAGATGCAGATGTTTTTCTTCTTGTTACTGAAATAAATGAGGACTTTGATAATGAAAAAATATTAAATAAGCTTAAAAACTCTAAGCTTCCGGTTATAGTGGCATTGAATAAGATTGACCTCAGCGAACAGGAATGGGTAACTTCTAAAATAGAAAAATGGAAAGTAAAAATACCCGGTGCTATAGTGATACCTGTTTGCGCTCTTAAAGGTTTTAATACTATTTCCGTTTTTAATACAATACTTGAAAATTTACCTGAAGCAGAGCCCTATTTTGGTAAAGACGAGCTTACTGATAAGCCTTTGAGATTCTTTGCTGCTGAAATAATAAGAGAGAAAATACTCATTCATTATAAAAAGGAAATACCCTATTCTGTTGAAGTGCAGATAGAATCCTTCAAAGAAGAGGAAACAATTATTAGAATTAGAGCAATAATTTATGTTGAAAGAGAATCACAGAAAATTATCATTATTGGTGATAGCGGAAAAGCACTGAAAAAAGTGGGTACTGAAGCAAGAAAAGATATGGAAGCTTTATTGAATAAACACGTTTATTTAGAAATGTTTGTGAAAATTGATAAAGACTGGAGAAACAATAAAAGGGAGCTTAAGAAATTTGGATACGGAAACTAATTCTGAATGCTGAATTTATATATAATTGTACATTGTTAATTGAAAATTGTTAATTGAAATCATGGGAAATATAGTAGCAATAGTTGGCAGACCTAATGTAGGAAAATCAACATTTTTTAACAGGATGGTTGGTGGAAGGGAAGCAATTGAAGACCCTACAAGCGGCGTTACACGTGACAGGCATTATGGTAAATGTATCTGGGGCGGCAAGGAATTCTCTATCATTGATACTGGTGGTTATGTTGAAAACAGTGATGATGTGTTTGAAGGTGAAATCAAAAAACAGGTAAGGTTTGCGATTGATGAAGCTAATATTATTCTTTTTCTTGTTGATGCTATAGAGGGGATTACACCGCTTGACCAGGATGTCGCCATATTGCTGAGAAAAGCTAATAAAAAAGTAGTGCTCGTTGTGAATAAAGTCGATAATCATAAGCTTATGAATGATGCTGCTGAATTCTATAAGCTTGGCTTAGATAAAATATTCAGCATATCATCTGTTAGCGGCAGCGGTACAGGCGATCTGCTGGATGAGGTCGTCAGTGAGCTTGATGATATTAAAGAAGAAGTAATGCCGGACATTCCGAAAATTGCTGTAATCGGAAGACCTAATGTCGGCAAATCATCTCTTATTAATGCATTAATAGGTGAAGACAGGAATATTGTAACAGATATACCTGGAACTACAAGGGATTCAATATTTACAAGATTCTCTAAATTTGGCTTTGACTTCCTGCTGATTGATACTGCAGGATTAAGAAAGAAGACAAAGGTGTTTGAGAACATTGAATTCTATTCGGTTATGCGTTCAATAAGAGCTATTGAAGCAAGTGATGTATGCCTGCTTATGCTCGACGCTACTCAGAAAATGGAATCACAGGATGTTAATATTTTCAGGCTCATACTGAGAAATAAAAAGGGAGCTGTGATAGTAGTTAATAAATGGGATCTGGTTGAAAAGGATACTAAGTCAACTAAAAAGTTTGAAGAAGATATAAGAGAAAAAATAGCTCCTTTTGTAGATATACCAATTATCTTCACTTCTGTACTCACAAAGCAGAGAATTCACAAAGCTCTTGAAACAGCAAAAGTTGTTTACATGAACAGACAAAAAACTATTACTACTCATAAACTGAATGACCTGTTCCTGCCAATCATTGCTAATTTTCCTCCACCTACAGTTAAAGGAAAACACATTAAAATTAAATTCGTCACACAACTGCCTACCAGGACTCCATCTTTTGCTTTTTTTTGCAGCAATCCGCAATACATAAAAGAAAGTTATAGAAGATTTATTGAAAATAAAATGAGAGAAAATTTCGATTTCAGCGGAGTACCTGTACAGATTTATTTTAGAGAAAAATAATCTTAAGTTGATAGTTAATTGGAAATGGCTGAACCCGATAATGAAATAAGAATTGATAAATTTCTCTGGGTGGTTCGTTTATGCAAAACACGAAGCATTGCAAGCGAGGCATGCAAAGGCGGAAAGGTTAAGATTAATGAGCATAATATTAAGCCTTCAAAGGATGTTAAAATCGGTGATACAATATCGGTCAGTCTCGGAACTTATACCAAAACAGTTAAAGTAAAAGCTTTGCTGTCAAACAGAGTCGGAGCACCTCTTATTGCTAACTTTATTGAAGACTTAACCCCACAGGAAGAATATGGTAAGCTTGATGCTTTGAAAGATAAAGGATTTGAATGGAGGGACAGAGGAACAGGAAGACCCACTAAGAAAGACAGAAGAGAGATAAAACGATTTAAGGATTAATTAAAACAAACTTTCTTGCTAAAGTAAATTGTTGTGTATTGACCTGAATTATATAAAATCCATTTTCTAAATTCTCCACATCAATTATCGTATTCTTCTGCATATTCTCAACCATCAACGATTTCACACATACACCCGAAGAGCTTAAAATATTGATCATTGCTTTAGATTGCTCATTCGAATTATAGTTAATGCTCAATCTACCTGCATAATCAGAATATATCTTTATGTCTTTTAAAATATCTTTACCAATATCCTTTACCAAATTATCTGTTATCAAATACTGAGCAGACAAAGAAGAACAGCCCGATTCATTATCAACTTTTACTTTATAGCCCCCAACCTTACTGATTAAATATATCCTGTTTGTATCCCCGGTTAAAATAGAATCATTGAAATACCATTGATAAGACTTATAAATATCAGTATAAAGCGTATCAATGTTTTGATGAATAACCGGAAGATCAGGCAAAGAATTTACAGTGATGTAGCTTGTCTTTTTAATTGAATCATTAACATTTCCTTTTATAATCATAGTAATATCTTTCTCTCCTGCTGAATTATAAACAACCTTATGCGGTCCCACGCCATTAACAATTGATGGATTAGCACCCTCGCCAAACTTCCATACATATGTCTCAGTACCACACTTACCAATAGTTGTGTCCTGAAAAACAATTGTATCTCCTTCACAAATG
>CAZMDE010000289.1:0-3991 GCA_964564355.1 uncultured Bacteroidales bacterium
CAAAAGTCTCCCTTGACTGCTAAAACCCTCAAAAAAGTAAGAGATAAATTAGGTAATATAGGATTTGACGTTCAAATAACTACTTAATTCAGTTTCATTAAACACTTTTAGGGGATCCCTAAAAAACCCCTAATTTATTCTTGTCGCATAACATAAAAAATTATGGTTATGCAAACAGGAACAATCCAATTTATTCAAACAAGTCCCGAAGAAATGGAAAACCGGATTTTCAACCGGGTTAAATCGGAATTTGAATCAATCAAAAAAGAGTTTCAACCCAAACAACCTACTGAATTTTTAACCAGGCAACAGGTTAAGGAGTTGCTCGATGTTGACCTTTCAACGGTACACAACTGGACAAAACGGGGCAAATTACAAGCATATGGTATTGCAGGTCGGGTGTATTACAAACGTGCAGAAGTTGAACAGGCATTGAAACCAATCAATTTTTAAATGATTGATTATACCAAAATACATAGTTTGGCTGTTAATGCTGAAAAACTGCTGAATAACGAACTGTTGACGTTTCCGCTATCCAACATAGCAACAACAGGACAAGTATTAAACCGGTGGCAGGTTGCATTTTACAAGGGGCTTACATTTAAAGTCAAGGGTAATGTTGTTAAACTTGAATTTTCACCACACAAATATTATGAGGGCGGCAAAACCAATTTTCTGGACTTTCATATAAACAACATTCATGATGTTATTTCTGAAATATCAACCATTTTTGAATTTGACCTTGAAAAATCAGTTTTAAATTTTATCGAAATTGCTGTTAATGTTCGAACTGATGTTGACCCGAATAAATTAATTGACTGTTTTGTCTGTTACGTAAACAAACCTTTTGAACAACTGAAAACTAAAGGTAAAGGATACGGACGTATTTGTAATACGCAACAATTTGATATTAAGGTTTATAATAAGAGTTTGCAGAATGATTTAGATTATCATTTGTTGCGTTTTGAGGTGAAAGTTAAAAAGATGGAGTTTCTGAAACGTTTCGGGATTAAATCATTAACACTTGCAGATTTAACAGATTCAAAATTTTACCCCATTTTTAAATCGTTACTTCTGGATGTATTCGATGATATTTTAATGTATAACCCTGAGATAACCCCGGATAACTTCACCAATCAAAAAGACCGTGAATTATTTATTGAAGGCCGTTACGCTAATTATTGGCAGAATTTGGAACGAACCAAACGACACCGGCAAATAAAACGATTTGCAGAGCTGGCTGGAAGTGATAAAATCAAAAATGAATTGCACCATTTGATTTTAGAAAAATGCAACGAATTAACCACTTGTAAAAAAAATATAGCGATTAGTAAAGTGCAACGAAATAACCGGTTTCGAGTTTCTGATGAAAAGAAAAATTTGCAACGAAATAACCGGTTTCAGGAATTAAACGAAAACGAAGAATTGCAACGAAATAACCTATCAATAAATAGTTATAACGTTGCATATTGTATTGTTACCGGGTTACAACAACACAACCAGCAACATGGAACAAAATATTTAAGTCCAAAGGGGGTAAAATGGTATTACGAAAACGAACCAGTAATTTATAATGACCAACTCTTTTGTTTGTTAACAAAAAAATGGTTAATCAAAAATGCAGATTCATCAAATGATATTTATTTCATCGAAATCGCACATCAAATCAGGAATCACGACCGTAACCCGAAAAATAATCCCCGCAACAACACAAAAAATAGTTTCAAAAATATTGAGAGGAAAGGGTTAAAACTTTGGCCAATGGCTGAAATGGTTGATCCGGGGAAATTAAAATTGATTATCTAAAACAATCTAAAATAGACAAAAATGGCAAGAGGTATAAAAACAGGAGGACGGCAAAAAGGTACATCAAACAAATTGACCGCTACAATCAAAGAGAAAATCGCACAGGCAGTTGAAAATGAAATCGAAAAGTTACCATTATTTTTAAGGTATATGGATGCTAAGGACAGTATCGATATAATGATTAAACTGCTCCCTTACATTGTTCCCAAAATTGCACCCGTTGATGCTTCAAATGAAACAACCCAAGAAAATGAATGAAAATGAATAAAGGCCATTGAGAACAAGCCATACCAGCCAAATAAAACTGAGTTTTGATTTTGGAATTTGCAGAGGATTCAGTGCCATTTAGTTAAAATTACCGAAGAAGAACTAATCCGGTTTTCAATCCAAAATGGTTTATTGACAGCAGATGGTTTTCCAACAAGGTTTGCAATCGAAAATGGACTTCTGTCATTAGAGTTGAATTTTAATCCCGATGAATCACTTAGTTGACCGAACAGATTTATTGAGCGATTTGGCACAGATATACTGAAGCCAAAGGTGATATTCAATTGAGAAAATTCACTTTCTCAAATATCTTTTATTTGTACTATATCAATAATTTGTCCTTTTCCAATAAATTCATTTGATGGCTCAATATTTATCCATGAATATATCCTTGAATTTTCATCAACATCAGACTCTGTTTCGAGACATAATCGTAATTTTCTAAATTCAATGATACTTACGACCATAATTATATTGTCATTAAACCACATATTTTCTACTTGCTAAAAATATTTTCTTGCTCTTTTGTAATAGGGAAGTCAAAATAGAAAGATTGATAAGCTCCTGCTTTAATTGATACAAATGATATACCTTGTTTTTCATAAATATCAATTAACTCAAATTGATTAATTAGTTGATATTTTGTTTCAATAACATATTTGTAATCAACACTAAATGTATAATGAAGTGTATCCCATTGGTAAGTTATATTGTACTTTTTTGTAAAATTATTTGTAACCAAATCCATGTTGTTCTTAATAATTTGTTCCCTATCCTTTTTGGCCTTTTTTTCACTTAAGTTACATGAAACAATAGTTATACCTAATAGCAATAGTGTGATTAATTTTTTCATTATTTTTTATTTAACTGTTTAATTATTAACCAATACGAAAGTGAAATTCCTAAAGAAATCAGTACCCAATTAAATAGATAAAATTTAGGTTTACCTTTATAGTCTGGCACTATAGGGGGATTACAAATTCTACAGCGAGTATATTTTTTTTCCGATGCTTCAAATAACGAAATGGGATAATTTCTTTCATGATAATGATAGGCTTTATGGTATTTTTCACCTGTACAAGTAAAATATACAATAGGAGATTTTTCGATACAATTGTGACGCCATTGTTGTGTAGCATGGGCTGCAATCCCTATATATGTTCCAACAATAATAACATATATTATAAGTCTCCATCGTAATTTTCTATTAAATTTTATGGTCTCAAAATTAATCATTACATCATTTGTTCAATTTTTTAGTGTTATACTATTAAGGGATGAATGAAATTATTCTGTATTCTGGAAATCTTTTCCATTACTGAATAATAGCTATCTTCACAGTCGCCCATACAATTTAATTTATCAGTTTAATCAAACCTATTCCTTAAAAAGTTATATTCTTTTCCCGTCCTTCATGGTAATGTATGGGGCTTCCATTATCTTTTTTATTTTTTCAGCATTTAATAAATCTTTTTGTTTTTTATTCTCTTTTCATTTTTAAGAATAAAATGCCTGGTGCTTCCCTCTAAAATTAAATAACATATTATGTAATGAACAAATATCAAAAAGGCCACTAAAACCACATTTGTTTCTGACAACCTTACCGATAAAATATTTACAAAAGAATACCCTGTGGTAAATATGCCACCCAACAATAGTGCAACATTATTTTTGCCCCTATACTGTAAGTATCCCGCCCAAACTAAAAAACATAACCCGACAATCACAGCCAATAAATAAATATAAAATTCTGTCATAGATGGAGCGTTAAATGGATTATGATCTACATCAAACGGATCCATAATGTTGGAATAGCCATCGTAATCGTAATATCTCATAATTTTTTAGTTTAGTTCTTTCATATCTTTTTAAACTTAACTGTTTTCGTGTTCTTTACAAAAGAAAATTCATTATTTGC
>CAZMDE010000290.1:0-3963 GCA_964564355.1 uncultured Bacteroidales bacterium
TAAATGTTTCACATTTTGCAAATGTGAAACATTATAGACAGACACTAATTAGAAGGCACTTCGAGTTTTTCTTCTGTGAAGTTCATAGCAGCAAGGCGTTTGTATGAATTGTAACGCCATTTAGCATTTTCTTCGGCAGCTTTGAATAATTCTTCAGCTTCTTTAGGGAATGACTTTTTCAATGTTGTATATCTAACTTCGCCATTAAGGAAGTTCTGGAATAAATCCCATTTTGGTTCAGGAGAATCAAGTAAGAACGGGTTCTTACCTTCAGCCTCAAGCATAGGATTGTAGCGATAATTATGCCAGTAGCCACATTCTGTAGCTTTAGCACCTTCGTCCTGAGCTTTTTCCATACCTGCTTTTAAACCATGATTAATACAAGGAGAATAAGCAATTATAATAGAAGGACCTTTATAAGCTTCAGCTTCCCTGATAGCCTTTAGAGTCTGCGACTGGCTGGCTCCCGAATTAATCTGAGCAACATAAACATAACCATAAGACATAGCCATCATGCCAAGGTCTTTTTTACGGATACGCTTGCCAGCAGAAGCAAATTTAGCAACAGCAGCAACAGGAGTAGATTTAGAAGCCTGACCGCCAGTATTAGAATAAACTTCAGTGTCGAGAACAAGAATATTGACATCCTGACCGGAAGCAATAACGTGGTCGAGACCGCCATAACCAATATCATAAGCCCATCCGTCTCCGCCAATTATCCACATTGACTTTTTGATGAGATATTGTTTCAAATCTAAAATAGAAGTTAGAAGTTGGAAGCTGGAAGCTGGAGCTTTCTTAACTTCAGATTCCAAGATAGGTAAAAGCTTTTCAGTTACTTCAACTGATTTATCAGCATTTTCTTTAAACTCTATCCATTGTTTGAAAAGTTCGATAGTTTCAGGACGAAGCGTGGACGCTTCGCCTAACGTCATAGCAGCAGTCATTTTCTCTTCAATCCTGCTTCTCATCTTGGTAACAGCAACATTCATACCGAAACCATATTCAGCATTATCTTCAAAGAGTGAGTTACCCCATGAAGGACCTTTACCCTGAGCATTAATAGTATAAGGAGTAGAAGGAGCAGAGCCTCCCCAGATAGACGAGCAACCAGTAGCATTGGCAATCATCATTCTTTCGCCATAAAGCTGAGAAATAAGCTTTACATAAGGAGTTTCACCGCAACCTGAACAGGCACCTGAGAACTCATATAAAGGCTGAGAAAACTGGCTGTTCTTAATAGACTGTGTTCTTGGAACTATAGTATTTTTATAAGTAACTTTTTTACTGAAATAATTCCATTTTTCAATCTCAGCATTCTGAGATTCGAGAGGATTCATAACAAGAGCCTTAACATTTTTGGTGCCAGGGCAAGTGTCATAGCAGTTGCCGCAACCTGTACAATCGAGTGTGCTGACCTGGATTCTATAATCCAATCCTGCAAACAATTTTTGAGGAAGAGCCTTAAGAACAGTTGTACCAGCAGGCATATTTTTAGCTTCCTGTTCATTAATAAGGAAAGGTCTAATGCAAGAATGAGGGCATACAAATGAACACTGATTACACTGAGTACAATTCTCAGGAAGCCATTCAGGAACATCAACAGCAATAGCACGTTTTTCGTAAGCAGCAGTACCCTGAGGGAATGTGCCGTCTTCTCTTCCTAAAAATGCACTAACAGGCAGACTGTCGCCTTTCATCGCATTGATAGGTTCAACAACATTCTTAATAAAATCAGGAATATCGCGGTTATCTACCTCATCTTTAATTACAATCTTAGACCATTCAGCAGGTAATTCGACTTTAGTAACATTTCCACCTTTGTCAACAGCAGCATAGTTCATTTTAACAATATTCTCGCCTTTATTACCATAGGTCTTAAGAATAGCATTCTTCATTTCCTTAATTGCATCTTCGTAAGGAATAACATTTGATACTTTGAAGAAAGCTGACTGCATGATAGAGTTAGTTCTGTTGCCAAGACCAATTTCCACAGCAATTTTAGTTGCATTAATTATATAGAAGTTAATATTCTTTTCTGCCATATATTTTTTTATATCATCAGGCAGGCGTTTTAATGTTTCTTCAACATCCCAGATACTGTTCAAAAGGAAGGTGCCATTTTTCTTAAGACCTTTTAGCAAGTCATATTTGCCAAGATAAGAAGGAACGTGACAAGCAACAAAGTCAGGAAGATTTACGAGATAAGGTGAACGAATAGGATTATTCCCGAAACGGAGGTGAGAGGTTGTCACACCACCTGATTTTTTAGAGTCGTAAGCAAAATATGCCTGACAATATTTGTCAGTTGTTTCACCGATTATCTTGATTGAATTTTTGTTTGCACCAACTGTACCGTCAGCACCAATACCCCAGAATTTAGCTTCGTAAGTTCCTTTTGCAGCAACTGAGATACAAGGCAGAACAGGGAGAGATGTGAAAGTAACATCATCAACTATGCCAACAGTGAAATGGTTCTTTGGTTCTTTTTGTCTCATATTATTGAAAACAGAAACTATCTGAGCAGGGTCAGTATCTTTAGAGCTCAAACCATAACGACCACCAATAATAAGAGGTCTGTTTTCTCTTTCGTAGAATAAATCGCGAACATCAAGATATAATGGATCACCATTAGCTCCAGGTTCTTTAGCCCTGTCAAGTACAGTTATTTTCTTAACTGTAGAAGGAAGAACATTAAAGAAGTATTTTGAAGAGAAAGGACGATATAAATGGCATGTGATCAATCCAACCTTATCATTGCCCTGGTTGATATAATCAACAGTTTCCCTTATTGTATCACAAACAGAGCCCATAGCAACAATTATATTTTCTGCATCTTTAGGACCATAATAAGTGAAGGGGTGATATTCTCTGCCTGTAAGCTTAGTTATTTCCTGCATGTAATTTTCAACAGTGTCAGGAATTGCATCATAGAATTTGTTAACAGCTTCCTTAGCCTGGAAGAAGATATCAGGATTCTGAGCAGTACCGCGTGTAACAGGATGGTCAGGATTCAAAGCACGCATTCTGAATTGCTGAACAGCGTCCATATCAAGCAGCTTAATCATATCTTCCATTTCAGGAGCTTCAATTTTCTGAATTTCAGCAGAAGAGCGAAAACCATCGAAGAAATGGAGGAATGGAATCCTTGATTTAATAGCAGAAAGGTGAGCAACACCGGCAAGGTCAATTATCTGCTGCACGCTGCTGCTTGCAAGAAGAGCAAAGCCTGTTTGGCGTGTAGCGTAGACGTCTGAATGGTCACCAAAGATTGATAAAGCATGAGCTGCGACTGCCCTGGCGCTAACATGGAATACTGCAGGCAATAATTCGCCAGCCATTTTATACATATTAGGTATCATAAGCAATAAGCCCTGTGAGCAGGTATAGGTTGAAGACAAAGCTCCGGCTTGTAAAGCGCCGTGAACTGCACCTGAAGCACCGGCTTCGGATTGCATTTCCTCAACTTTAACTGTTTCACCAAAAATATTCTTTTTTCCATTAGCTGCCCATTCATCAATGTATTCAGCCATTGTGGAAGATGGAGTGATTGGATAAATACATGCTACTTCACTAAACATATATGCTATGTAAGAAGCTGCATAATTTCCATCACACGTGATAAACTTTTTATTTTTCGACATGTCTTATGTTATTAAAAATTAATACGTTACTTTAATTACTGTGAAAAATTTCACAGCGCGAAATTAGTAAATAAATCAATCTGTTAAAAAATGTTAATCTTTTTTTAAATTCTGAGCTATAAACGGTATTATTAAAATATTATTTGCTTTATTTATAATATCATTATAATTTATTGTGACAATGAAAAACTAAATAAACAGTTGTTTCTATTTAACGTATTTATAATAAACACTCAGCTTGTTAAAAATTAAAATATAAAAATTCTACACTTTTAAACATTTGTATTATTTTTGTGTGTTGTATGTTTGCAAAAACTAT
>CAZMDE010000291.1:0-3955 GCA_964564355.1 uncultured Bacteroidales bacterium
AGCAGTATATTGTATTCCCCATTCCCCATAATTTATTGCCTCGTTTTGTAAAGTTGGTTGTTCTCTTCCGAAAAATAAAGATGTATTGCCTGTATTATTTGTATCACGAATCCCATCATAAATCGAAATGCTTCCCCTTACTTCCAGTCTTATACCAGGGCTGAGTTGGCTTTCTGTTAAACCTATGCCTATCCTGTTTCTTGTCGCTAAGATAACTGTATCAGTTGGGTCAGTAAATGTTATATCCTTATTATGCATCGGTATTTCCCTATTGCTGATTAAATGTGCAGAATTTCCACCTACATTATTTCCAAGTTGAACAACCGTAGGATGCAAAGGGTCTATAGATGTTCCATTATTTGCAAAATCAAGTCCTGGTGATTCTTGTACAAAGATTACGTTACCCGCTGTATCTACTGATAAAACAGCATGCTGATAATTTGAACGCAATGGAGGTGTTGATGAAATTAATTTCTGAAACCTCAATCCACTATTACCTCCCACAGTTGTATCAGCACCTTTTGTTGAATCTCCTATTATATGAACTGTATTTGTTGGGTCAAGATTAGTTAAATGTTTATCATATCCAAATCTTGTCCTTACTTGATTCCCATTGCTCCACATTCTCGAAACCTCTATACCATCATTACCTGAAGCTATTCCATTGTTTGCTTGCGCAGTAAAATTAAATATTAATCTATCTCCTATGCCTGTATTTGATGGATTATTCCCCCAGTTTATGACTGCATCAGTTCTATCTGCAGCCAATTCTTTTAAACCTATATACATATTGTCATTTCCACCATTATAATATGTACCTACATTCATCCAATCCCTATGACCTGCCCAGTTTAAATTAGTTCCACCATTTAGTGCATCTCCTATATGCAGCATTGCTCCCTCAGCATAAGGTTCTGTTGCGTCATAACTTCTCCATATCCCAACTCTAGGCACATCTGTTAAACGCATTGTTTTAAAATATGTATGAGGATCTGAAGCAGTATCTTCATCATATGAATTAATATCCCTTATTGTAAATTTAGTTAATTGGGAATTATAGTATCTACCTCTAATATTGAACATGATTTTCTGTCTCTCATTCTGATCGAATAATACTACACCCGTATCTAAAATTCCTGCCCTGAATCCATCACTTGCTGTTGAGCCTGTCCATGAGTTCGTCCATTGTGTGAACACTGGTGTGTCATTCCACTGGTTCAAGTGTAACAAGTTCTGTGGTGCTCTGAAATTTAATCCCATACCTACAAAACCATTTGTAGAGTCAATTATCATCCTATGTAAACTATCAGTGTAAAATTTAATAGAATGAATCCCATTATGACGGATGTCTAAGGGAAAACTATTTGTCCCATTCCATCCGACATAGTTACCAACAGTACCCGAATTACCGAGTACAGAAACCTGAGCTTTAACTGTAGCAGCTGATAAAATAATTACTATTAGCAAGCTGTTAATTGAAATAAGTTTTTTCATAATAAATAATGTTAAGTTAATAAATAATGTTAAGTTTAGTAAAGTAAAAATCCTTTGTTGTTATTATCTTTAGATAATATGTATTGGGGTTTAAAAAGTTTAGCGATAGTTTAATTTGTTTATTATTAAAGCTTTCATTAGAAAAAACCAGTTCGCCTAATGAGTTCATAATTTGTATTAATTTTATTTTATTCTCAGATTTAATATTAACTTCATTAGGAGTGGGATTGGGAAAAACTAAAATTTTAGTTTTATCATTTATAATTTCCCTTATTCCTGTCCAGTTTTGACAATAAATAGAATCTGTACTCAAACATACATCATCTATATAATATAAGCTTGACTGTGGTACAACCTGGTAAGGTAAATGTAATGTGTCAATTTGTTTATCATCAAAAAAATTTCCTATTACAAGGTATTTATAAGTAGAATCTGCTATAAAAGAACCAAATATTTTTATCCAATTTATAGTATCTTTAATTATTGAGTCAGAATATAATGTACAGAAATTAGGTAATTTTTTTTGAAGATACGGGTCATAATATTGATAGGTAGTAACTAAAGCACCTATTTTATTAGTCGCAATATTGATATATAAATATGTATAAGCACAACTTGTGAAAAAAGAAATATAGTATTTTGTTCCAATAATCAATGGAGAAGTAAGTTGTACTCCTAAATGTTCTCTTAAATTTAATATAGTTCCTTGATATCCACCTAACCCAACATAACCCCGCCCTGTATGTGCTTGCTGATAACCCCAGGGATTATGAAATCCTATAATGCCAGAACATTTATTAAAATAATCTGGTGTTCCTCTAAATGATTTCCAGTATTTAAGATTTCCATCTAAATCAGGTACTCCCGTTGGACAATGTTCATATTCTTCAAAACTCGGATTTGGCACAAGATTCTGTGCATGTAAAATACCTTGGAGAATAAGGGAAGCGAAAATTATAATTTTTTTCATAATTATATCTCCTATTTTAAATTAATAATTAAAGGTGAACTAAATATTATAGTCTTATTTTTAATACTAATAATATAGTATCCGTTTGCAATAGAATTAAGATTTATTGCAACCTTATTATCTATAGGAGTTTTTATAATATTATATACAAGTCTTCCAACTCCATCATATACATTTATTTCTGCAACACTATTAATAATATTGGTAATATTCAAATATTCATTTGTTAATGGATTAGGAAAAATCTTTAGATTAGATTTATTGTTGTTACGGTTCACTACCCCTGTCCATGTTTCATTATAAATAGAATCCATTGTTACACATACATCATCAATGTAATAATAAGAGCCGGAGCCCCCATAAGGAGGACCACCAAATATTAATGTATCAGTATGATTATCATCAAAAAAATTACCAATACTTAAATATTGATAAGATGAATCAGCAATAAATGACCCACTTAATTTTATCCAATTTAATGTGTCAGATATAATAGAATTTGTATATAAATGAGCCCAGTTATTTAATGGAGGTGGACAGCAACTATCATAAGCTTTTGTCGAAAATCTTAAACCAATTTTGTTAGTTGCAATAATTTGCCATCCTGGTGAATACCCTGCACAATTTACAAAAAAAGAAAAATAATATCTATATCTGTTATGTAAAGGATCTGTTAATTTTATTCCAATATATTCCCTGTAATTAGGCCAATCTGGTGCATATTGCCATACATAAGTAACTATACCAGCCATTGCTCTGCCAGCATGAGGGTATTGATAACCAAAATCTGCATTCCTTGGTGGTGCTAAGCTTGCATGAGAACATTCATTGAAATAATCGGGTGAGTTTCCATAATTTAACCAAGGTTTTGCCAAATATACTTGAACTAAAGTTTTTGGACATCTTGTATATTCTTCAAAACTCGGATTCGGCACAAAGTTTTGACCTTGTAATTTAATATTAACAGTCAATATTATCAATCCTGTAAGAAGACCGTAGATTGTAATTATTTTTTTCATTTTATTAAATTTTAAATTTAAAAGACTAATGTTTCACTTTTTTATAAAGTGAAACATTTATATGTTCATAATCTAGCTCTTCACGATGTGTCACTCATGAAGAGCAAACCTCGATGAAAGCAAATGTATCTTTTAAATTAATCGAATTCGTCCATTGGCTAAACACTGAGCTACTATCCCATTGATTCAAATGCAATAAGCTTTGTGGAGCAGTAAATCCCTTCCCAATCCCCACAAATCCACTCCTCCACCCAGATGTATTGTTAATATACATCCTTAAAGTATCATGCGTCCAAAATTGCATTGGCTGATTCGGTAGAGTTTTTAGTTCTAATGGAAAATCCCCGGAAGTCGATCCAAGAAATTCCCCAGTATTTATAACATTACCTGTAGTCAACCATTGTGCAAATGCAGTGTTTGCATAGCTCATTAAAAAACAAATCACTATTAAGATTATTATTTTTTTCATATT
>CAZMDE010000292.1:0-3946 GCA_964564355.1 uncultured Bacteroidales bacterium
AGGGCAGGCATTGCCGTCCCTATCAATCCCGAAGGGCAACGATCATGAAACTCCCCCTTGTATATCCTTTTTAGTACTTCGTTGTTTACTACTCATTTGATTTATCTTTAAATTTGCCTTTATAAATTAAGTAGTTAAAGAGTTACCAAAATGGTGGCAATAATGTCCCAAATATCTATTAACTTGCCAAACAAATGGATGCAAGTTCAAACACAACAACACAAAAAGTTCCAAGTTTTTATTACGTAATTTGCAATTGTCGTGTCAATGGATAAAATTGAAATTAAGAAAACTATTTTAGGCAAAGTCCCGAATGTATTACCCGAAATGTCTGCAATATGAAAGTCATTTATATTGTTATTATAGAATATGTTGGATAAATAAGATTTCACAATTAATTTTTAAATAAGCAACGCTGAAATTCAGAAGGCGAAATTAATTGATTTATATTTCAATAAACAATCTCTGGTTTGTTTAACAGGAATTTCACAAATAGTTGACCAGAACTTAATACATTTTAAAAGCTTGTTTAATCTTAATTAATGATCTTGCATTGAATAAAAGATTGGCAGATTATGTTTATAAGCAAGATTCAAAAACTCTCCTTAAGATTTCTCAATGTTCTCGCAACTATCATATTGTCAATAACTTTAATTATAAGTTTGCAATATTACCATACCGAAATATTTAACAAAGAAATCAATCAATCATTTTCAGGTGACCATTTATATAATCCTTATGAAGATTATGATGGTTCATCTTTAAAAGCCAATTTTCATGCACATTCTGTAGTCTGGATGAACATAACAAACGGCGCCCAGCAACCGGAAGAAATATATGAGCACTACTACAAAAAAGGGTACGATATAATCAGTCTTTCAAATTATCACAAAATAACTATCGACAAATCAGCCGATTATTATATTCCTGCTTATGAACATGGTTACAATTTTAAAAAAAGCCACCAATTGGTTATAAATTCCAATAAAGAAAACTTTTTTGATTTTTCGGGTTATCAATCCTTTCATAATAAACAGTTGGTACTTAAAAAACTTAAAACCAACGATAACCTTGTTGCACTGGCACATCCCAATTTTATGGCTGGCTATACAAAAGAAGATGTAAAATACCTCAGAGGTTATGATTTTATTGAAGTATATAACAATTACCGAACATCTGCCGGAGTTTGGGATGCAGCCCTTTCTTCCGGTTACCCTGCATGGATTCTTGCAGATGATGATGTACATGATATAAGCAATCCTGATCTTTGTTTCAACAACTGGACAAGAATTGGCACTGAAGAAAAAACAAAAACAGGAGTAATTTCAGCGCTTAAAAGAGGCTGTCATTATGGTGTTAAGAATGCAACTCATAATGAAATTAATTTTTTGGATTCCTGCAAGTTACAGGGTCACGAAATTAAAGCTTACTTCAGATCAAAAGCAGATAGTATTTTGTTTATTTCAGATAATGGTAAAGTTGTTAACCGAATTAATGGTCAGAAATTTGCTTCGTATTCTGTTTTGCCCGAAAATAGCTACGTTAGAATTGAAGCCCATACAGCTGAAGAAACTATTGCATTGAATCCGGTAATACGTTACAATGGTATCTTTCTTACAAAAAACGCTGAAATACCCGATGTAAATATTTTAATGACAATACTTTATCGCACATTAGTACTTTTCACCAGCACTCTTTTCCTATTTTTATTAATATTGTTGCACAGGAAAAATAAATTGATTGACAGGGTTTTTCGCAGTAACTTAATTTCAAAAATCAGGATTTAGTAGTTTTGATTTATCTACCTTTAAATCAGTCAACTCAAAAACAAAAAGGTTTTTAACAGGAATTTCATTTCTTTTTATTACAAGTGTATCCATTGCAACTACTTTTTCAAAATAGCCCAGATAATTATTTGGATTATAATACTGCTGACTTGTGGTAATGAAAAAAAACCTGTCATTCTCATCCAACCCTCTAACACGGTTAACCCAAAAATATTTATGAATATTATTGAGATTCCCGATTACAATCAAATCAATTTTTAAGGGTTGAGCTATATAATAATCAAGATGTGCAGCCGGGTACCATTTGTTTGAAACAATTTTAATATTCTCATAGTCTTTTGGTTTTGTGCCTTGCCTTTTCAAAAAATCTTCAAACAGAATTTTTGATTTTTTCCACCCATACATATCTAAAGTAAAATCGTTTTTACCTAGTTTTTCAACAGAAGTTTCGTTTGATTTAAACTGAAATAATCCATATTTAATCTGGATAACTCCCAAAACAATTACAATAAAAACCAAAAGGTTTGATATAAAAATACCTGAGATAATCTTTCTTTTAGAATTTTGAAATTTATCTCCAAGCCATTTACTGCTGAAAATAAGAAGTCCGATATAAGCCGGACCTGTCCAGTGAGGAAATGTATTTCTAAATAGTGAAAATAAGGTAAATAAAAAAATTAATGGTAAAGCCAGGTATATCATTAAAACATTTTCGGGCATTTTTCTATATGGTTTCTCTCTGAAAAAAGCTATTACTGATAAAATGTAAATTACCGATAGTACTGGGTTTTGATAAAAGAACTGGCCTAAATTGAACCGGACAAAAGAAACAAAATCAACAGGGTTCTGAAAAATACCCACCCTTTCTCCATGAAAAGTAAAACTTATGAAATTGTTTTTCACATTCCAGTACAATACCGGAATCATTAATAAAATCGTAATAAGCACGCTTAAATATAATGAGGCTTTTCTAAACCATATTCTGTTGTGTAAAACAATGAAAATTCCAAAACCAAGCCAAAGAAAAAGTGAATGGTATTTACTAAGGAATCCTAATCCGGTAAAAAATCCAAATAGTATTAATTTGATTGAGTCTTTTTGGTTGGGTTCTTTTTTAACTATTGAAGGAACTCCAAAACCAATTGCAATTAAAATAAAAAAAAGCTGTGGTGTATCGGGCAAAATAAACAATCCGGCAATGATATTAAAATAAAAGGAAGCAGTAAACATTAAAACCGAAATTGTGGCCGATTTTGTACCATATAACTTTTTAACCAGGAAATAAAGCAATAAAATATTTGCTGATGACAAAACCAAGGCACCTAATCTGATAAACAACTCGCTTTGAAATAATAAGTTAAGTGAAAAGAACTGAATTGTAAAACCTACAAAAGGTGGATGATCAAAATGGCTCCAATCAGGATAAAGTGCATAGGTCCAATAATAAACCTCATCATTGCCTAATTCAAGAAGAGTTGCAGGTATCAATTTGATAATCAGGTTAGATACCAAAACTATTGCAAGAAAGTGCCGTTCTTTTTTTTCTTGAAAATATCCATTAATACTAAATCCGTTTTTCATCATCATTTTTGTTGAAATCGAAAGCAACAATCCTTAATTTAATTGGCTTAGTATGTTATTTGTAAAAGTTAGGATATGTTGTGACATTGGTAAAGATAAAATTTTAATAGTGATTTCTTAAACATTCTTATTTTGTAGAATACAAAATTTAATATAATTACACTCGTAATAAAATCAGTATCTCTCGTTGTTTTTCTTTTTGTATTCAATTAGATGGATTCTTTCAATTAAATTTAAGAATTGGAATTTATTTTCTGTTTTTCACAAGGTCAAAAAATGCTCCTACAGCAACACCAATGGCTAAGCCTAATGCAATGCTCAAAGAAGTATTACCACCGGAAGAAACTCCATAAGCGGCTCCAAATGCGACTCCAAGAGCAGCTCCAATTCCGATACCATTTCCTGATTTCTCTTTTTTGTTTTCTGTCATAATTAATATTTGTGTTGGTTCTTATTTATTTTCATCTGTTTGTTGGTTGATGTGTCGGTGGTTACATTGCCCGCCAACGGCTGAGGCTATGGCATGTGCGGGATTAAATTGCTGCTCAACTATCTGCCAGCACAAAAGTATGTATAGA
>CAZMDE010000293.1:0-3904 GCA_964564355.1 uncultured Bacteroidales bacterium
TACTAATACGGGAAGAGATCTTACAGTTTTTGAATCTTGTGTTATGTTTACAAGGTAGTATCCTTCGGTTTTTGCTGTATAAGTGCTTTCTGTAGCATCTGTAATATCTATAAAGTCTTTCTCCCATTGGTAAGTATAATCTGAGCAATGATATAAACAATTTAGTTTAACTGAATCGCCATCGCAAAATGTCAGTGAACTTTCAGGAATAATACTGATTGATGACAAAGTATCTACATATAAGGTTGCGACATTCGAAGTAACGCTGTCTTCTGTATTCTTTACTTTACATTTATATTTATATCCATTCATTGATATATCAACAGGTTCTATTGTCAAAATACTATCAGTTACTTTAAAATATGGAGGAGCATTTGTCAGTGCATTATAAACATTTCCGCCATCCCTGCTCTCAAGCCATCGATATGAAGGATTACCACCGCAATAAGCAGAAACAGAAGCGACGGTAAAATTGACTGAGGTTCCGGGACATACATATCTCACACCGGGACTAATCTTAATGCTGGAAATTAGACTGTTTTTTACACTCATTGTAATTGAATTGCTTGTGGCTGGATTGCCTGTAGGACAGGGACTAGTATTAGAAAATAAGACACAGGTAATAATATCTCCGTTCCTGGGAGTATATGTTAAAGTGCTACTCCACCCCCCACCCATATTAACTCCATTTACTTTCCATTGATAAGAAGGACTCCATCCACCATTTGTGGGCGTGGCAGTGAAAGTAACTGGAGTACCTGCACATACGGGATTAACATCAGCAAAAATTGAAACGCTGACAGGTAGATTAGGATTAACCATTATTGTAAGAGCATTGCTTGTGGCAGGATTGCCTGCTGGACAGGTGGCATTTGATGTAAAGACACAGGTAATTATTTCGCCATTGGCTGGAGTAAATGTAAAAGTGTTGTTAGTATTACCGACAACATTCACATTACCAACTTTCCATTGATAAGAAGGAGAAGTACCACCATTAGTTGGAGTGGCAGTGAAAGTGACAGGAGTTCCAGCACATACAGGATTTACACTTGCAGCAATTGAAACGCTGACAGGCATACTAGCGTTAACTGTTATTGTAATTGTATTGCTTGTGGCAGGATTGCCTGTAGGACAAGGAGCTGCATTAGATGTTAAAATACAGATTATAGATTCCCCGTTATGAGGAGTATATGAAACAGTATTGGAGTTGGTTCCGAAATTTCCATTTATAGACGACTTCCATTGATAAGTAGGAGCATAACCACCATTAGTAGGAGTGGCAGTGAAAGTGACAGATGTACCTTCACAGATAGGGTTAGCACTTGCAGTAATTGAAACACTGACAGGATGAATAGGATATACTGACATTGTAATTGTATTGCTTGTGTCAGGATTGTTTATCACATTTGTTTCGCTTGAGGTAAGAATGCATCTGATTATATCCCCGTTTTTAGGAATATATTTATAGGTTTTGCTGCTATCGTTTAGTCTCGGATTAACACTGTTCACCTGCCACTGATAGCTTGGGTTTGTTCCCTCATTTGTTGGTGTAGCGGTAAAACTTACCAAAGTTCCTGCGCAAACAGGATTAGCGTCTTCTGTTATAGTTACTCTTACAGTATCCTGAGAGTAAGACCATGCAGAAATAAAAAGAAAAACAATAAGAAATAACAGAGTAGGGATTTTGCGGAGGTTGTGAGTAGTATACTTTTCCATTTGAATAATGTTTAAGTGATGTTGAATAATATGTAAAAGAACTTATAATTAATTAAAGCATTCAGACTACCAAAATTAATAAAAATATTAACAATGTGTATCAAAATAATATTTGTTTTATTTTCCTAAAGAATTTTCTCAGACAGACAGCTGACGGTGTGCAAGTGGTGTGCTAACGTATTGCTAACAGTGTGCTAAACCCTAATTCTCAAAATATCAGCCACTTAAAACATTAATTATAAATATATAAATTAACATACTTAAAATCAATCAAATAACACATTTTATTTACGATTTACGACTAATTTCTCTGACTGCCTCTAAAAGCATTCTGGTATCATTTAGGTATCATCTTGGTGTCATCTCATGTTAATAATCTAATATACTTCCAGATTAGGAATATACAGCCAGGAAAGCTTTTATTTTCTCAAGAAATTATTTATTGATTTATTAAATCAGTATTTATCAATTTTCTCTGCTCTTCTGATGTGTCTTCCACCTTCAAAAGCTGTTTCAAGAAAAACTTTTATCATATCGCAAGCAAGTTCATATTCTAAATACCTCCCCGGCAATACGAGTATATTAGCATCATTGTGAGAGCGGGCAAGTTTTATAATTTCGACATTCCAGCATAGTGCAGCTCTGACACTTTTATGTCTGTTAGCAGCCATTGCCATACCATTACCACTACCGCAGATTAATATTCCAAATTTATATTCCCCCTTGCTGACAGCTTCTGCAAGCGGGTGGGCAATGTCAGGATAATCCATACTTTCTTCTGAAAAAACACCTATATCATCAAATATATAATTATCTTTTTTAAGATTTTCCTTTATAAATTCCTTAATTTTGTAACCGGCATGGTCGGTTCCTAAGATGATTTTCTGTGACTTATCAAACATTGTTTATAAAATTTTATACAAATGTACAAATTCAGCGATTACAGAGTGGAAAAATATTCAATTTTTGCATTTATCTTGTTAAATAACAGCTTCCTTAAATGTTATCAACAATAAAATGTTAATTACTGATTATTTTTGTTGACAAATTATTATAAATAAATTTTGAAAATTTTGCGGTAAGATAAAAATCATAAAACAAAAATTTAGTTGTAATAAAATTACATTTATTTACAAACATGTTTTTAACAATTATGAAGAATATTTAAAAATTATTTTATCAACAATACACTATTTACACAACATGTTAATAAGTATCAAATCATCTAAAAATTAGAATAATAAAACAATAAACTATGTTGACAAACTGTTAATAGATGACAATAAATCAGATTATCTAATATAAATCACTTTTTTTATACACGTTACTAACAAGCCATTATAATTAACAAAAAATATTTAAATAAATTTTTAATTAATACTGTGAATTATAAAATAGAAATATCGGAACTTAAGAAAGAAAAAAAAGCAGTTATCTTAGCACACTTTTACCAGATACCGGAGATACAGGATATAGCTGATTATGTTGGTGACAGTTTGGGACTTGCACAGAATGCTTTAAAGACCAAAGCTGAGTTAATTGTATTTGCAGGCGTGCATTTTATGGCAGAGACTGCCAAAATAATCAATCCTGAGAAAAAAGTTGTTATGCCTGATTTGCTTGCAGGATGCTCACTTGCGGATTCATGTAGTGCTGATAAATTAGCTGAATTTAAAAAGCAATATCCTGACCATAAGATTATTTCATATATAAACTGCAGTTCAGAAGTAAAAGCATTATCAGATGTGATTTGCACATCTTCAAATGCAGTAAAGATAGTTGAATCATTTTCAAAAGAGCAGCCATTGATATTTGCGCCGGACAAAAACCTCGGAGCTTATATAAATAATCTTACAGGAAGAAATATGGTATTGTGGAACGGAACCTGCCAGGTGCATGATATTTTATCTGTAGAAAAGATAATTGAATTAAAAACTAAAAACCCTGATGCAAAGCTTATAGCACATCCTGAGTGCAAGGACATAGTGCTGAAACTGGCTGATTTCATAGGCTCTACAACACAGCTTATTAATTTCATTAAAACAGATGATGCTAAAAAGTATATAGTTGCAACAGAAACTGGCATACTTCATAAAATGAAACAAGTTGCACCTGATAAGGAATTCATAATCGTTCCTGCTGATGAAACCTGCGCATGCAATGATTGCCCGTATATGAAAATGAATAC
>CAZMDE010000294.1:0-3875 GCA_964564355.1 uncultured Bacteroidales bacterium
GCAAAAGAGCTCGGCATTTCCAAAAAAACACTTTATCACTATGTGACAGATAAAAATGATCTGGTGCATAAAGCTATTATGATGGATGTCGAAAGGCATTTTTGCGGAATAAACTGCATTAAGGAAAAAAAACTGAATGCAATTGACGAACTGTTTGAAGTAAACAGGTATTTGAGCATAATGCTTAGTGAATATAATCCTTCGATGGATTATGACCTTAAGAAATATTATGCTGAAACCTATAAGCTGTTATTTGGGAAGCGACGGGAACAGATGCTTAAATCCGTGATAGATAATATAAACAGAGGAATAAAAGAAGGCTTTTACAGGGAGGATCTGAATGTTGAGCTTATTGCCAAGCTTCATCTTTTAAGAGTTGAGAATATGAGCAATACTGACATTTTTTCTTCTGAAGAATTTGCTTCTGCTGAAGTTTTTAATGAGCTTTTTAAATATCATATACATGGAATTGCTAATAGTAAAGGTATTAAATACATAGAAAAGAAGTTAAAAAGTAAAAATTTAGAAATTTGATAATTGGGGAATATGAAAATTAAATTTTTAATAAAACAGGTCATTGTTTATTGTTTATTGTTTATTGCTAATTGCTCGCTGTTCACTGCTTTTGCAGGCGACACAACTAAATTAAAAGTGTTTACGCTGAAAGAGGCACAGGATTATGCAATAAAGAACAGCTATAAAACAATCAATGCTGCCAGGGATATAGAAATTGCTAAAAAGCAAGTTTGGCAGATAACCGGTATTGGCTTACCTCAGATTAATACATCAGGCTCTTATCAGAATTATATTGACATTCCGACTCAATTGATGCCTGATTTTTTAAGTCCTGTTATTGAAGGAGTTTTGCTGCAGAAAGAATTAATAAAAAAAGACCAGTTGACACCTCCGAGCAATCAAAAATTACCCCTTCAATTCGGCACCAAGCATAATCTTACCGGATCTATAACAGCAAGCCAGCTATTATTTGACGGTTCATATATTGTAGGCTTGCAAGCTGCAAAAACATATGTTGACCTTTCTGTCAAATCTCTTGCCAAATCAGAAATTGAAGTGAGGGAAGCAGTTGCACAGGCATATTATCTTGTGCTTGTGGCAGAAGAGAATAAAAAAATACTTGACTCCACAATGGTTACAATTAATAAAACATTAAATGACACTAAGGAATTTCATAAAAGCGGATTTATTGAAGAGACTGACGTTGACCAGGTGCAACTTCTTGCGTCTAATCTGGAAAACAAGCTTAACATGGTAAAACGGCAGGTAGAAATAGTTTATAATCTTTTAAAGTTTCAGATGGGGATAGACATTAAAGAAAATATAACTTTAACTGATAAGCTGACAGACATAGTAAATATGTCGCTTGCCCAAAGTCTGACTTCGCAGACCTTTGATGTTAACAAGCATATTGACTATAAGCTTTTGCAAACCACAAAGCAATTTTCAATGCTAAATTTGAAAAAGGACAAGTACGGCTATTTGCCATCGCTGAATTGCTTTATAATGACATCAAGAAATGCAATGAGGAGCGATTTCAATTTTATGACAAGCAAAGAGCCATGGTTCAGGACAACAATATTCGGTGTAAATCTCAGCCTGCCAATTTGGGACTCGGGAATAAAGCATTTCAAGATACAGCAGGATAAGCTCGAACTAAAGAAAACAGATATAATGATAAAGCAGGCTGAACAAGGACTGAGCCTTGAGGTTGAAAATAATAAATCTTCGGTGAAAACTTATTCAGACCAATATGTTTCTGAGCTTAAAAATATGGAACTGGCGAAAAAGATTTATAATAAAACTCTTGTGAAATATAAAGAGGGAGTTTCTTCAAGCATGGACATGACAACAGCG
This sequence comes from uncultured Bacteroidales bacterium, assembly GCA_964564355.1. Lineage (GTDB taxonomy): Bacteria > Bacteroidota > Bacteroidia > Bacteroidales > JAGODS01 > CAZMDE01. The sequence goes on from CAZMDE010000294.1 coordinate 1,873, forward strand.
CAAAATCAATATTTATCTACGCAGGGAAATTATTTTAATGTTATATTACAATTGCTAAATGCAAATTCAAATCTTAACAAAGCGCTTGGCAATTAACAATGAGCAATGAACAATTAACAATTAATATTTAATAATTATATGAAAAATTCAAATTCTAAAATCGTCAAATCATTAAATCTGATAATCTTTTTATCTTTAAATCTTCTAATCCTTTTGGGATGCGGGAGCAAGTCTATTGATAAAAAGACTGAGCTTGAAAACCTGAAAAAGGAACATGACCAAACAGCAGAAAAAATAAAAAAGCTGGAAAAGGAGCTTGAAGGGAAAGATGGCAAATCAACCGAGAAGATAAAATATGTTTCAATTAATGAAATCAAGCCTGTTGAATTTAATCAGTATCTCGAAGTGCAGGGAAAGATTGACGGAGAAGAGAATGTAGGCGTTAATGCAAAAATGCCGGGTGTGGTTACCAGGGTTTATGTTAAGGAAGGCGATGTAGTTAAGCAGGGGCAATTGCTTGCACAACTTGATGATGATTATATGCAGAAAGGTTTGAACGAGCTTAAAAGCGCTCTTGACTTCGCAAGTCAGATGTATGATAAGCAGAAAAACCTGTGGGACCAGAAAATTGGCTCGGAAGTGCAGTATTTGTCTGCAAAAAATAATAAAGAGTCGCTTGAAAATAAACTTGCCACATTGAAAGACCAGGTTGACCAGACAAAGATAAAATCGCCTATTAACGGCACTGTAGAAGACCTTCAAATAAAAATAGGTCAGGCAGTTTCGCCGGGATTCCCTGTTTTCAGGGTTATAAATTTTTCAAAAGTGAAAGTAGTGGCAGAAGTAGCAGAAGCATATTCTTCCAGAATAAGGCTTGGCAATGAAGTTATCTTGTTTTTCCCTGATCTTAACAAAGAAGTTAAAGCAAAAATCACTTTTTCAAGCAAATATATAAATCCTACAAATCGCACATTCATAGTTGAAGCAAGGTTAAATCCAAATGAGATTGACGCAAGAGCAAATATGATAGCTGTCTTCAGAATTAATGATTATAAGGTAGCAAATGCATTTGTGGTGCCAATTAATGTTATTCAGAAATCTTCGGATACCAGGTTTATTTTTCTTGCAAAAGAAGAAAACAATAAGCTGATAGCGAGAAAACAAATTGTGAATGTTGGAAACATATATAATGGTAAGGCTGAAATCACTTCAGGACTTAAAGAAGGGGATAAAGTAATAATGGTAGGTTATCAGGATTTGAATGAGGGACAAATAATCAGTTATAAGTAATCAGTTATCAGTAAACATTAAATAATTAAAAAATGCAGGATTTTAAGAGCTTAAAAGTTTGGCAAAAAGCACACAAATTAACCCTCTTGATTTATAAAACAACCCTGCAAATTCCTAAAGAAGAATTGTATGGTTTAACATCTCAAATCAGACGTGCAGCTTATTCAATCCCCTGCAATATTGCAGAAGGATGTGGAAGGGTGAGTAAACTGGAATTTGCACATTTCCTTCAGATAGCTATAGGATCATCAAGCGAAGTAGAATATTTTACAATTTTATCAAAGGATCTAAATTTTATTCAACAAGACAATTTCGATCACTTAAACATTGAAATACAAGATATAAGAAAAGGATCCGTAACTTCAACTACTGCTGCTACTGGTTCAATCCCAGCTTCGGCAGTTACTGTTGTTCCAGTGGGGAGTATCACTTCCACAAATGTTCAGACTGCAATCGAAGAATTAGACGCTTATGCTAGAGTTAAACAAGTTCAAATACAAATAGGTAATGGAGTAACAGCAATATCGGCAGGTGAACTTCTAAGTTATGTTCAAGTACCAGTTTCTGGAACTATTACTAAAGTAACATTACTAGCAAAGGAATCAGGTTCAATAGTAATCGACATATGGAAAGATACTTACGCTAATTTCCCTCCTACTGTAGCAGATACTATTACTGCTTCGGCTAAACCTACTCTTTCTTCTGCTATAAAA
>CAZMDE010000295.1:0-1619 GCA_964564355.1 uncultured Bacteroidales bacterium
TTATACTTTAATAAAAAAGTATCAGTTTTCAATGAATCTTTAGAAAGTACACTAAAATCAGGATATATGTATACATTATTTACAGTATACTTTTGATGATTAACATTTATTATTGAATCAGGTTTCATTAAATAAGGTTCAAGAACTTGTTTAACTGTTACTAAAACATTCATTTCTCTTGAGTTAAGAGAACTATCCATACTATAATAAACATATTCTTTACTGAATTTGAAATATCCTTCATTTTTCAATGTATTAGCTATTCTTTCCCTTTCTTTTTCTAAAACTTCCAGGTCATAATTATCTCCCTTTTTTAATAATGAATTTATGCTGTCGTGCTTAATCGTATATTTTACATTTGTGTCACGACTCCTGAATGAAATATTGTTGTAAGTGTATGGTTTTGATGCCTTAATTATATAATTAACTCTTGCCTTATTTTTTCTATACTTTATCTTTTTACTTAATGTGGAATTAAAATAACCTTTGCTGTTAAGATATAATTTTAACTGGGTAATTGTATTATTTGTAAGGTTTGTATCAAGGATAACAGGTGGCTCTCCAATAGCTTCCTTTAACCATTTCTTAAATTTAGTTTCTTTACCCTTGTTACCTAACCTATAAACAAACAAGTTAAAGCGTACCAAATTCAATATTTTTCTGTTTGGTTTTTGCTTTATATAACTGTATAAGTCATCGTGACTTATTTTATAGTTGTTTATTTTTATTGTTGCACCTTTAAGGAGATATTGACCCTTGGGAACCTGGGTCCTGCAACTACACAGTAATATTACAAATATTAAAGAAACTAAAATTAAGTGGGAAATCTTTGAATCTTTGTCTATATATTTTTGTTTCAATGTATATTCAAAATACCTGATTCTTATGCTTTACTGCAAACTATTATTATATCAAACCTGGACAAGATTATTTTTAATTGCATATACAACAAGTTCAGCTGTGTTATTAATACCCAGCTTTCTCATTATATTAGCTTTATGAACTTCGACTGTCCTTACGCTGATATATAGTTCTTGTGCAGTGTCATTATTGGATAGACCTTTAATTATAAGTTTAAGCACTTCTAATTCTCTTTCAGTTAATCCGGCGTTACCTGCTACATGATGATCTTTATTATCTTCTTTTTTAAAAAAGCTATTCATCAAAACCTCTGATACAAGTCCCTTAATGTACCTCTCACCATTGTTAACAACTTCTATAGCTTCTACAATTTGATCAGCATTAAAATTTTTAGGTACATATCCCATTGCACCTACCTCAAATCCTTTTACAATATATTCCTCATCAACATATGATGAATGTAAAATTACCTTTGTTTTAGAATATTTTTTTACTATCTCTTCTGTTACTTTTATTCCATTAATCTTAGGCAAATTGATATCGAGCAAAACTACGTCAGGCAATAGTTTTTTCACCATTTCCAAAGCTTCTTCTCCATCTTTAGCTATTTTTTTAACTTCTGAATAGATTAATTAAATCGTGCCAAATGAGTCTGCAAAATAAAGCAGTATCAATTCTTTCTTCAATTTTCTGGCTTACTCTCCAACCAAATAATTTTTTATCTTACGTTATTTCTTTTTCGAAGCTATCTTGACTAC
>CAZMDE010000295.1:1629-3858 GCA_964564355.1 uncultured Bacteroidales bacterium
GATGAGGAACACTTGATAATAGTTTTTCTAAACCTAAAAAAACTATTTCATGGTCATCTACTAAAAGTATCTTTACTTTATCCATAAAAGCATTGAATGTAATTCGAGATTACAAAAATAATATTATTTTAATAATATCTTAAAATAAAAATATTATTTATTAACAGAATGAGCAAAATTAAATATTAACAGTAATGCTTAAAATGATTTAGCTAACCTTACAAAATTTCCCTGATAATCAAACACCAGCTCAACTGTTCTAACACCTACACCAACCCTGTAATAAATTTTACCAGTTGTTTCTGTAATTTTCACTATGTGTTTTATCCTTTTCCATGAATAATTTTTATTTATATAGTCAATCACAGATTTGGGAAGTTCCGTAATTTTTAATTCATTAACTGTTTCAACTATTATACCTTTAATATCAAATAAAACTGACGTTTCAACTCCATTATTTTCAAACTCTGCTTCATAATTACTTATATTAATCTTACCCCAACTTACATTAGTTATATCTGAATACTGAGATATAAATTTTGTTTTAATAGCTGAGGGTACGTCTTTATCTTCAATGCTTTGAGCAGAAACAAATAAACCTGAAAGCAGAAAAATAATTAAAAAAAATTTCTTCATATTCATAAACTAAATATTAAAATTAAAAAGCAAATTAAATGAAATAATGCATAAAGATTCTTATTTATTTATTAATTATTATTCACATTCAACAATTATCAATTGTTTTCTAAGCATATTCAATGCAGTTAAAGAAGTCCTGATTATATTCCTCTCCCGGTTATCACCAAACATGAACTTTTCTGCATAAACCTTACTAGGTGTTGCGATAGCAATCCAGGTAGTCCCAACAGGTTTTTCATTTGTAGCTCCTCCAGGTCCTGCAATTCCTGAAGTTGCAATAGAATAATCTGATTTAAATAAGTTTTTAGCATTAATCGCCATTTCTATCACTACCTCTTCGCTAACAGCTCCGTATTTTTTGATAGTTAGTGGACTAACATTTAAAATATTTTCCTTAACAGTATTTGAATAAGCAACTAAAGAACCAACAAAATAATTTGAACTTCCGGGAACGCATGTTATCTGATGAGCTATATTGCCCCCTGTACAACTTTCTGCAATTGATAATGTTTTTCTCTGCTGAATCAATAAGTTTCCAATAACTTTCTCCAAAGTATCATCATCAAAGCCATAAATAGAATCAGTCTTTAGTCGTGAGTATTTAGTCTTTAGTAAAGAGATTTGAGTATTGATCAATTCATTTAATTCATCTTTATCATTTCCTGTTGCAGTTAGTCTAAGTCTGACAATCCCGGGAGAAGGAAGATATGCTAATTTTATATTTTCCAGTAATCCCTTTTCCCAATCTGCAATCATTTCGCTTAGAAATGATTCTCCAACACCTTGTGTCAGTATAGTTTTATGAATTATTTCATTCCCATCAGAATATTTTGATAATCCCGGAATAACATAATCAGTAATCAAAGCTTTCATTTCAAAAGGAACTCCAGGCAAGGAAATAAATATTTTCCCTTCTTTTTCAAACCACATTCCGGGAGCAGTTCCGTTATTATTTTTCAAAGAAATGCAATTTTCAGGAATTTCCGCCTGTTTTCTGTTTGGCTCAGTTATCTTATAACCTCTTGCTTTAAATAATACTTCAATGTTCTTATAAGTCTCTTCATCGAAAACTAAAGCAGTATTAAAATATTCACATAAAGTTTGCTTCGTAATATCATCGCTTGTAGGACCAATTCCTCCTGTTGTAATTATCAGGTCAGCTCTTTTTTTAGCTTCATCCAAAGCATTAAGAATATGTTCCCTTTCATCCGAAATAGTAGTAATCTGGTAAACAGAAATTCCGATATTATTCAGCCTCTCAGCAATCCATGATGAATTAGTATTAATAACCTGTCCTATCAAAAGCTCATCCCCTATTGAAATTATCTCTGCTTTCATTCTATATTAATGGTTTTGCTATAAAGAGCAAAGATAAAGCAAAATGATTTAATATTTTAGACCGACTTTGTGTATTTTGCTTCAACTTTGTCACATTTTGCTTCATCTTTATCACATTTTGCTTCATCTTTATCACATTTTGCTTCATCTTTATCATATTTTGCTTCAACTTTATCATATTTTGCTTCAACTTTGTTACATTTTGCATCAACTTTGTTACATTTTGCATCAACTTTGTTATATTTTGCTTCA
>CAZMDE010000296.1:0-3844 GCA_964564355.1 uncultured Bacteroidales bacterium
GGGTCCTTTATCTGTAATACTGTCGTTAGTTTTGTAAAATAGCTTCCTGTACTATCAAAATGTTCCCTTATATTTGTGTCTGCATATTGGGATAATTCTGTTATTGTAAAATATTCATTCCTTATATCCATAGTTCCAACTTCACCTGATGAACCATTGCTATATTGACTAAGAGGTACTAAATCAATATTCCATAAATATCTTAACCTGAATTTTGTTGAATCTAATTCTGTGTATGAATTATTTGTATTGCATTCAGCGATAGAAAAATCAGGCAATGTGTTAGTTTTATGTAAAACCGCATTACTGTCTAAACTACAATATGGAGTTTGTAATTGGGAAAATTCTGTTTTAATTTCTGGATATACAGTTATTGCTCCTGTATAACTTCTCAATGAACTTGAACAATTATTCACTGATTGTGTAAAACTAATAATATATATTCCCGGCTTCGCATATTTATGTACTGGCGTTTCTTCTGTTGAAGTTGAGCAATCCCCGAAATCCCATGAGTAATTCTGAGAAACATTGTCTGATTTGAATGTTATATCCTTGTTTACAATAAAACCTTTCTTTTGCCCTACTACTATATTTGCTGATATTAATGACTGGATATTCATTCTATTATTCATCGTTATCAAAGTCTGCAGCATCTCTGGCATCTTCAAATCAGAACTTACTTCAAAGCCATTCATAAAATTTCCATTCTTATCTGCATTATATTTTGCAAAATCATTTGTATATTCTGTAAAATATGGTTCTGAAACTGTCCCATTGATAGTATCATTTCCAAGTATTATTCCTTTTTGTATTAAAATTGTATCACTTATACTAACTCCATTCAATATTTTAACCGAATCCCTTACAATTACATTTGTGCCTATATTTACATTATTCCCTATCGTATCTTTTCTCCCTATATAGCTTCCATCTGCTATTACTGTGCTTGTATCAACTTTAGATTGGGCTGAAATAGTCACAAAATTCCCTATTTTTACCTTTTTATTTATTTCTGCTAAACTTAGAATTTGTGCTTTTCTGCCTACCTTGCAACTATCTCCTAATTTTGCATATTTATTAATAACTGCATGTTCACCAATATTAGAATATTTTCCTATTACAGTACTGTCTTCCTCTCCTATACCTCCTTCTAAATTATTCATTAAATTTTGCTGAAGCATTTGCGATGAAACACCCTCTATGGTCATTCCTATCATCGCTCCTTTATTTATTACAGCTCCGCTTCTTATCATAACATTATCCCCAATCTGCACATTATCAGATAATATTACATCCTGCTCTATTTTACAATTTTTACCTATCACCACATTATTTCCTGTTACCACATTCTCTGCTAATATTGTGTTTTCTCCTATTCTGTTATTCTGTCCTATTCTCACTGATGTATCTATCTGTGCTGTTTGATTTATTACTGTGCGGGTTGTATCTATTACAATCGGATATAGCGAATCAAATTTTTCTGCCGGAACTTGACCGGTCTGTATCAAATCTTCAGCTTTAACCAATTTTTTGAAATCATTCAAATGTTTTAATTCATTCTCTCCAAGATAACAATTTCCTATAGAATCTAATAATTGCATAGTAAGATCATTCCTTTCAACAATTCTATAAATTCTTGCCTTACTCATATCTATATTAAATTGTCCAAAATAATTTTCAGATGTAGCTATAGGATAATTAATACTAATATTATGAAGTCTGTTATGAATAGCTAATACCTTTTGTATAGTTGTATCTTCGTTTATGCTATTTTCAGAAATTGATAAACGTCCAGTTGTTACTGCATTGGATAAAGCTACCTTCAATCCATTGAAAGCAAAATCTGCTAACCATACCATATCAGAATTGCTGCTATCTATCGGTGCCTTTAATATTTCATAAAATTGGCTTATAGCCTCTAAATCATTTTTTGTGCTGTCTTGTATTTCCATATTTGACATTGCTGTCTGTATTGCTTCATTGTATTTTTTAAAGTTACCTTTAAAAGGAATCAATGTACAGGTTTCGCATGTATATATAGGATTAAAGCTTTGAAGTGCTATTGGTAACATAGTTGAAGTAACATCTTGAGTACCACAACCTGCAACTTCCGTTTCCGGATGATTATCTATCATTGTAATTGTATAAGATGAACAGCCCAGATTTGTATTTGAGTTTTTTAAGTCATACATATTATCATCTAAACTATTAGATGTCTGCCAATGATTATGGTTACAATAAAAATTGGATGAGCAATTGCTTTTATTTATACTTCCAAAAATAAACGGTTCATTTGTATTTGTTAGGTCATTATATCCACCGTCTAAACCGTTTATGGACAAATTATTTGCATTTTCATATTGTATATTATATTGAGTATTATTGTTAATATGATTATAACCCGCATACGAAAGTCCGCTTGAATATAAAGTGCAGGCATTTAATGTTGAGTTATTCCCTACATAAACTCCTATTTTATTATTTTGTATTTTGCTGCATTTTATTGCTATATAACTATCATCATCTTCACGGATTCCATATAATAAATTATCATGAATATATGCTCTTGACACATGTAAACTTGGTGCATTTTTTAATAAAATTCCATATTTACAATTTGTTATAACACCCCTTTCATTTTGATTTATTAGTTTTGCTCTAAACCATGACATTAATTTCGAACTTTCAAGATGCCAGCCTATTTCACAATTAGTAAAATTCACATCATATAACATACCACCAGACCCATCAGTATATAAGCCTGTTGTACATTTATCAAAATCGCAGTAAGTTAACGATAATCCCTTTTCTTTTTTTGATTCTGAAATTAACCTCAAACCATAATTACCTTTTTCAAAAACACTGTTTGTTATTGATATTAAGCCAGAATTATTTGCTAATAATAATCCATTATGTTGATTATTGCTTGTATTGCCAGAAGTAATTTTTACATAATCCATTTTTGCAACAGGACAACTGACTTTCAGATAACAATCATTGCCACCGTCTAAAACTACATTGCAATTTTGTAAAGTTAATGTAAGGTTAGTAAGATTAATATTATGACCATTAGAAATTTCAAGCATTTTATCTGTAATCTTTTCACTCAAAGTATTTTCTCCAGTGCTTAAATTCCCTATAAATGACATTTTAGATGTTGTGCTTGCACTTACCATATCAGCTTTATTATTCAAATTATTGAAATACACATAGCCATAAGTTGTCTCATTCCTGAATATTGAAAAAGTAGCATTATCTCCTATCTGCAATTGTCCTTGTATTTCAAGTTTGGTATTAGCTTCTTTTAATTTAATTACTGGATTAATTTGATTTGCCTCATCATAATTATAGCTTAATGTACCTGTATTACTTCCGTCATTTTCTATTACTATTTTCCCAAATTCTGTATTTAATCCATCTCCTTTTAAATGTATCTCTGACCCTCCATTTAACACTAAATTTCCTCCGGGCTTTACAATAATTGCTCCTTCCCAATAACCATCCCTACCACAATTACTTGTTAATATACCTCCATTATTTAATTCGAGAGTACAATTTGAATTAACTGTAATAGTTGAATTATTTAACATATTTATTATTCTTTGAATCTTTAATGTAGCATTATTTTGAATCAGTATGTTACTTTTTATATTTCCTTCATTGGAACTTGTCCATGTAGTTGTAACATTGTCAGGTGGGGTATATGGTTCTCCAGTTTGTGTAGGTGTATTTGTACAATCATAAATTGATTGAATTGCACCCATTGTCGGATTATTGTTATTATTATTTAAATCATTTTTAAATCTGGAGATTTTATAAAAATCATGATTTACTGACATTCCTG
>CAZMDE010000297.1:0-3840 GCA_964564355.1 uncultured Bacteroidales bacterium
AATGGCAGTATCAGTTTTTAGAGAACCAAAGTCAAGCATTCTTGATCTGATAACTTCTTTTTTTCCATCTTTATAAGAAGCAACAAATGAATGCTGCATAGCAACCATATCTCTTTCATTTTCCTTTAGCATCATTTTTTTAATCATCAGGTCAGAAATTATTTCAAAAGGAGTGTCTTCAGAGCGATTCATCGGAATATTATCAAACAAACCGAGCCATTCAATAGCTTTAGGAGCATAACTATTATATCTTATTTTGAGATAATCAGCAGCTTTTTGCCTGATATCAGTTATGCCATTAGCTCCTATCATCATTGAGATAAAGTCAGCATAAGATTTTCCTTTAAAATCATATTTTTCGTTAGATAACAGATTAAGCTTTTTAATTGCATTCATTGTAACACACCAGCCCCTATATCTGAAAGTACCCCTGTACATGGTCTTTGCTTCCGGTATGTTATATAAATCAATATACTCAAGCGAATCGCGGTTAGGATATACCTCCAGCTTACCTGCTCCTGGAAAATCAACAGAGAAAGGGTTTTTGAACAATGCCAGCGGCTTAATTTCGTTTACTCTGCCATCTTTTAAAAACTTTGCATCATTATTGCTTGCTAAAACAACACCTTTCCGGCTCCAGGAGAATTTATATCCGAATGGGTTATCAGCAGATTCAGGAGCAGGCAATGCTCCAGTAATGGAATAAAACTCTTCAATCTTTCCACCTTTATTATGAACAGCGTCAATTATTTTTTTAGCAGACATGTGGTCAATACCAGGGTCTAAGCCAACTTCATTAAGGAAAATCAACCCTGCATTCTTAACTTCATTATCAAGAGCTTTCATCTTCTCTTTTACATAAGAAGTAGTAACCATATTCTTCCTGTTCTTAAGACAGTATTTAGCAACAGTGGGATGGTACATCCAGGGTAAAAGGCTAACTGTAAGGTCGTTTTCATTAACCATTCTGTCGAGAGATTGTTCATCTTCGACATTCCAGCTAATTGCTGTTCCTTTTTCATGACCTGATACTAATGTGTCAGCTTTAGACTTTTCAATATCAGCAACTGAAACAAAATATCCTTTATTAAGTAAATAATTTACGATTGGTTTTGCAACCATTCCTGCCCCTAAAATCAATACTTTTTTCATGATAATTTAGTAATTTGGTAATTTGATAATTTTTTCGATACTTATGATTAAAGATATTTTTCTATATATTTATACTGAGGTGTGAATTCACCTTTATGCAATATCATAGCATTCTTAATGGCATAAGGTAATTTAATATTCTCGAAATTTTCATTATAATCTGCAGTAGCAATAGGCAAAACAAAATTATATAATATATCTCCGAAGCCAAGCGATGACTCTCTGGGCAATTCACTTGGCAATATATCAACAGCCATTATAAGCATTCCTTTGCTATCATAGCCATTTGTGATTTGCTTGGTGTCCGGGTCATATACATACAAAGGATTTTCAATAGGTGCTGATTTGAGAGTGCATTCAATAGCTCCTTCTACATCACATGATATATCCCCAATTACAGTGAGTTTTGGCAATCCTTCAGCAAACGCCTCATGCAGATAATTTTTTGTTATAAGCCTTGGATATCTGGCATCCCAATAGATGCAGTTGATAAGCAAAGATAAATGCGAAATATATTGTTCAAATTTACTTCTATATTTATCAGGATTTGTATAATAATCTATCAGGTCAAACTCCTCTTTTTTATTTATTGGTTCAAACAGATCTTCTTCTTTAAATACCACTTTATAGATAAGCTTGTTTGATAAAAAATTCTTTTCATTTAGTGTTAGTAATTCCTCAGGAGAAACTTCCATAACAGGTAATAAACCGCATAATTCCTGCGCACCGGCAGATACATTTCCATAACCTGTAAAGGCTATTGTAAAAGGCATGAGGTAATCAGGTAGTCCTTTTTCAGCAACATAATGACCTATATCTGAAATTGCTTTTCTTGCTTCATCAAGAGAATTGTAATTATGCGCCTGCCTGAGGCTGGTAAAAGGGTTTTCCTCTCCGAGATGTTTCAACCTCAAACCTAATGCCCATAGCGAATCTATCATTCCTGCCAAACCTGCATATCTTCCGAAAAAAACAAGCCTTCTTCCGGTTTCATCAGCTATTTTTTCATAATCAATGAGGTTACATTTCAGCTCCATCATCTTTTTCAGCATTGGCATATTTTGTGACTGCCCTTTAATCACATGAGAAAAGAAAACATAGGTTTTGCCATTCTCAAATCTGTGTAAAGGGATTTCCTTTATTCCGAATATTACAGGACAATCAGTTAAATTATCCTTAATTTCTGCACCTGCTTTGATGAATTCCTCATCATTAAAAACCCGCTTATCAGATGTTTCGGTTATCACCTTCAAGCCAAACTGCTTAATAAGTCTTTTAATATGCTTAGGAGTTATAGGAACTCGACGCTCCATTAAGTATTTATCCTCGTTTCTGATGCCAATGATATTCATTTTAATACTAATTATTACTAATTACACGAATATACGAATTAAAAAGAATTACACGAATAATTCACGATGCAAACCTAAATAAATTTTAGATATAAAGATAAAAAAGAAGCTAAACCTCGCAGGTCTTAAAAACCTGCGAGGTTTTAATATATTTTATATTTGTAAATTATTGTCAGATATTTGCATTTTGAGGTTTGAATATGGATTTTGATGTTGTAATAGTAGGTTCAGGTCCGGCAGGTAGTTCTTGCGCGCTGATGCTCGCAAATACTGGGCTTAATATTGCAATAGTAGATAAAGTTAGATTTCCGCGTGATAAAACCTGCGGTGATGCATTAAGCGGGAATGTGATGAATACATTGAAACGTTTGCCTGATAATGTTTATGATAAATTCATAAATGAGTTAGCTCAAAAGGTTCCATCACGAGGAATAAGGTTTACGGGACCAAATCTCAAGCATCTTGAAATACCTTTTAGTGCTGGGAAAGAAGGAACTAATACTGCACCCGGTTATATTTGTAAAAGGATTGATTTTGACAACTTTCTTTATCAGCAATTACAAAACTATTCAAATATTACAAGGTTTGAAGATTGCAAGATTGATGACATAACTATTACGGATAATAATGTAAAAGTAAATAGTGATAGTGTAAATTTTAATTGTAAGTTTATTGTTGGAGCAGATGGAGCTCACTCTGTTGTAAGAAAGAAAACATTAAGGGATGTCATCGCTCCCAGCGATGGCATCCCAAGTTGCACGGGTTTGCGTGCATATTATGAGAATGTAACAGGTTTTACAGATAATAATTTTATTGAGTTGTATTTTTTTAAGGATATTCTTCCGGGATATTTCTGGCTCTTTCCTCTTCCCGATAAGTGTGCTAATGTTGGTATAGGGATGCTTACAGAACATATAAGCAGGAAAAAGATTAATTTAAAAAATGTAATGCTTGATATTATTAATAATCATCCATTAATAAAGGGAAGGTTTAATAATGCAAGGTTGATTGATGATATAAAAGGCCATATACTTCCGCTTGGAAAAAAAAAAAAAAAGATTTCAGGTAAAAGGTTTCTGCTGACTGGCGACGCAGCATCGCTTATAGACCCTTTCACAGGAGAGGGTGTTGGCAATGCTATGCTTAGCGGAAGAATAGCTGCTGAACAGATAGCAGAATGTTTTATGACGAATAACTTTTCCGAATCCTTTATTAATAATTATGACAAAAAGCTTTATGATAAGATATGGAAGGAGCTAAAAATAAGCAGAACTATGCAAAATTTATCTCAATACCCTTTTCTATTTAATCTTATTATTAATAAAGCAAACAGAAA
>CAZMDE010000298.1:0-3256 GCA_964564355.1 uncultured Bacteroidales bacterium
ACTACGACTGGCGGCTCACTTCGCTTGACCGCGCACAGGAAGCCGGCATTGACGATGTGGGTATTGGTGCTTTGCTGGGATTGTATGACTGGAGATTCGAGGTATTAGGGCTTGTGAGGCATACAAATCATTTTGAGGCATGCTACAATGTCGGTCCTCATACTATCTCATTCCCGCGTTTGCAGTCTGCTGCTTCAATTGATATTGACGGGAAATATTTTGTAAATGATGATGATTTTGTAAAAATAATTGCAATACTTCGCCTGGCTGTTCCATATACAGGCATGATACTTACAGCAAGGGAACCGGCAATAGTAAGGGATGAGGTTATTCAGTTCGGGGTTTCACAGATTGACGGGGGAACTAAAATTGAGCTTGGCAGCTATTCTGATACATTGAATGAACTGCAGGACCTAAACAAAGAACAGTTCAAGATAAATGATTCGAGGTCATTTAACGATATAATTGATGAGCTGCTGCAAAAAGGCTATATGCCTTCATTCTGCACTGCCTGTTACAGGCTGGGAAGAACAGGCGAGCATTTTATGGAGTTTTCTGTTCCGGGATTTATTAAAAGATACTGCACTCCTAATGCTATTCTTACGCTGGCTGAATATCTATCTGACTATGCTAATGAAAACACAGCTGAAAAAGGATGGAAACAGATTGAAAAGGAGCTTAAGAATTTAGATAATGCAAAGCTCAATACTGAAATACGCGAAAGAATTGAAAAGATAAAACAAGGAAAGAGGGACATGTATTTTTAATTTGGTAATTTGATAATTTGGTAATTTGGTAATTTAAATAATACAAAATAAACCTTTATTATGAACCAGATCAGGGTTATAACAATTCTCGTAAGAGACAGGATAAAGGAGGCAGGCAAGACACAAAAACTGCTTACTGAATATGGAAATATTATTAAAACAAGATTAGGTTCTCACGAAGTATCAGAAGATGTATGCAGCAGGATAGGAGTTATAATATTACAATTAGCCGGCAACCCTGATGAATGGACAATATTTGAAAATAAGTTGTCTGAAATAGGGGGTATTGAATATAAATGCTCTACATTTGATTTATAGCAAACATAGTTATTTATAACCACTCAGTATGTGTAAAAATAATTCTATGAATTACTTTTCCCCAATAAAACGCCTATGACCATTCCGTAAATTGTTGAGAACCATGGAGTGCTGGCAATTGCAGGTGGATGAGAAGTAAAATTTGTAAGTAAATAATATAAGAAACCTAATGAGCCACCTAAAATAACACCAATTAATAATCTAATTGTAAATAATGGTTTATTTTTGTTTAAAATAACTACTCTAACTTTATTATAAATATACTTCATAGTTTAAGTAATAATATAAAAACATCTGCAAAATTAACTTAATTAATGTACTTGTCAATAGGTAATTTTACTAAATTTACATTGTGGTATTTACTTAAAATCATTCTAAATACAGCTATTTTACTACTAATCCATCGTGGTCACCTATGAAATCATTGATAAAAATCAATATACCTTTTTATCGTATTTTTTTACTGGTTTTAACAGGTATTTTTAATTATTCATTGTCCATTGCACACTTTACATTAATCAATAAATCCGACTCACTGCTTTCAACAGCCTGCCAAACAAAAATAGATTCTATAGCACAATATGGATTATATAAAAAAGCGTATCCTGGTTGCCAGGTCATCATTTTAGTAAAAGGAAAAATTGCTTATCAGAAATCATATGGCTATCATACATATGATAATATTGTAAAAGTAAAAGATACAGACTTATATGACCTGGCATCTATAACAAAAGTGGCAGCAACAACTCTATGCCTGATGAAACTGGTTGATGAAGGTAAATTAAATCCTGATGATAAATTAAGCAAATACCTCCCCTACCTTCTGAAAACAAATAAAGGAAATTTGATTATCAGGGATATACTTACACATCAGGCAGGGTTGCAAGCCTGGTTTCCTTATTATAAATCAACCCTCATATCAGGCAACAAGCTCAATGCTCTAATATACAGCAAAGTTAAAACACATGATTTCTCTATACCAGTAGCTAAAGACCTTTACATTAAAAATATTTACAGAGATTCCATATTTAAACAAATCATTAATTCTCCACTTGGCAATTCTAAATATCTATATAGCGATCTTGGATTTTATCTGCTTGCAGACCTTATAAAACGTACTACAGGAAAGGAAATTAATGAATATGTTTATGATAAATTTTACAAGCCAATGGAATTATTAAGAATGACTTACTTACCCTTAAATAAATTTTCTTTATCAGAAATAATTCCAACCGAATATGATACAATTTTCAGAAAACAATTAATTCATGGTTATGTTCATGACCCGGGTGCAGCAATGTTAGGTGGAATAAGCGGACATGCAGGACTGTTCTCAGATGCAAAAGATTTAGCTTTTCTATTCCAGATGCTTATTCAAAATGGCAAATACAATGGCAAGACTTATGTTAAAGCTTCAACAATCAAAGAATTTACTAAATGTCAGTTCCCTTTAAAAGGGAACAGGAGAGGTTTGGGATTTGACAAACCGCCTTTGAATAAAGATATTAACGGACCATGCTGTCAGAGTGCTTCTAAAAACAGCTTTGGGCATTCAGGTTTTACAGGTACATATGTTTGGGCAGACCCAGACTATAATCTTGTTTATGTATTCCTTTCTAACAGAATAAATCCGGATGTTAATAACCACAAAATAACAGAAATGAACATAAGAACAAATATTCAGCAAATTATATATGATTGCCTTCAAGCCCGTTAATAATCGATCATCAACTATTTTAATAAAATGTACAATTTATTTTCCAATATATAGTTTTATTACCTTATAGTTTTTCGTGTCATTATTATAAATTCGTGTAATTCGTATACTTTGAAAAGAGCAATCATATCTGTAACAAACGATTTATGCACTGATAAAAGGGTTAAGAAGACTGCTTTAGTATTAAAACAGCTTGGATTTGACGTTATCCTGATAGGCAGAAAATTAAAAAACAGCTTGCCTGTAAATAACTGTGAATTTAAAATTAAACGCATAAGACTTGTTTTTAATCAAGGTCCCATGTTTTATGCAGAATATAATTTAAGACTGTTTTTTTATCTAATATTCAATAAAGCAGAGATGTTAGTTGCAAATGACCTCGATACTTTACTGCCGAATTACCTGGCTCACAAACTTAGAAAAAGTCAACTAATATATGATTGTCATGAATATT
>CAZMDE010000298.1:3266-3840 GCA_964564355.1 uncultured Bacteroidales bacterium
CTAACAAACCGGAAGTTTGTACAAAAGACCTGGAAGGCAATTGAAAAAAATATATTTCCTAAATTAGAAAACATAATCACAGTGAATAATTCTATTGCGGAGCTATACAGAAAAGAATATGGCAAAGAATTAAAAGTTATCAGAAATATTACACCTGAGTGCTGCAAAGATCATTTAAAAACCAGGGAAGAATTAAAATTACCTGAAAACAAAAAAATAATTATCCTCCAGGGGTCAGGTATTAATATTGACAGGGGAGCCGAAGAGGCAGTTGAAGCAATGCAATATGTTCAGAACGCAATACTTTTAATTATTGGTAATGGTGATGTTATTGGGATTCTTAAGGAAATGATTAACGAATTATACCTTCAGGAAAAAGTAAGAATTATACCAACACTTCCATTTGACGACTTATTACAATATACTTTAAATGCTGATATTGGCTTATCGCTTGATAAAGATACAAACATAAATTACAGATTCAGCCTGCCTAATAAGCTGTTTGACTACATACATGCAGGTGTTCCAGTTCTTACTTCCCCTCTTATTGAAATAAAATCTATTATTGATAAAT
>CAZMDE010000299.1:0-3834 GCA_964564355.1 uncultured Bacteroidales bacterium
TTTATCTTCAATCCCCTTTTCCGTTCCAACCCACTTTCTATATATTTCCTTTTTATATACTTCATACATTCGTGGTCCCTTAGGAAAAGTCCAATGTCCTTTACCTTCCCATTTAGAGGGTGGTATTAGAGATTTTAGTATTTTAAGTGAAGCTTCATATTCATTTTTCCCTCTTACATCTTCAGGCTCCGATTTTTTTAATGAAGAAGCTGTTTGTATGGTTTCTTGAACATCAGTTTGCTCTTCTTCTTTTTTAATTACTGTTTCAACGAGATATAGTTCATTTAATGCAACTTTTACAGGCTCAGGATATTGCTTTTTCTCAGGATATGGTGCTTTTTCAACCTTCTTTTCTGATGGAGGAATTATGCTCCAGAGTAACACACATAAACTTACTATAATTGCCAATGTTGACAATGCAATAAATATGTGCCAGAATATTAATGACACATTGAAAACATACTTGTTTTCTACTTTTGTAAAATACTGTTTTTTCATAAGCTTAAATTATTTATTATTAGATGAAATTATATATAATTTTTTCCCTGAATTAAAATTTGATAATATTTCTACCCCTCCATCTTTAACTTTGCATATTGAAGAGTTGTCACCTACGCTTGTAACTTTTAACTCACCAATTGGAGTGGCATTTGAATTGATTTCATCATAAACCTTAAAGTATAGATTTTTATAAATTCCTATATTATTTCCGCCTGATATAGATACCTGCTTAGCCTCATTTGTGCTATTTTTCTCTTCTATATTTGTAATAAATGAATTGATCGGAAAATTGTTGTCAATAAAAGCTTCTACACTTCCTTCAAGATTTTCTATTTTTTTAATTGATAAAGTTGAAATTTCAACTTTATTATTTTTAGCTTTGTTATATGCATCTTCTTTAGTAGAATAAGGAACATTATATGGACTAATTAAAACAACTGTTTTTGAATCAATATTTTTTCCTTCATAGTCCTCTAAAACTAATCGAAATGTAATATTGGCACGATAACCATTTACTGTATTTCCACTGGTATATGTCTGTGAAAAATTCTCAAAACCTATAGATATATTTGAGCATTTTAAAGCAAAAAAAATAGTATCATCTGTATGTTGTTGAACGTATTCTTTTTTCATCCATATAAATCGTTTTGTATTCATGATTGTTTTGAAAACTGAATTTGCAACATCATATTCGAAAGTGCCTTTATCAAGTCCTTTCTGAGCGCCTGTACTATATAAAATGTAATTTTTGTGTCCACTTGAGGAGGATGAAAATTGTATAAGAAGGTTAGTACTATTAATCATATTTTTATTAATATAATCTTTGATGCGTGCACCATAATAAAAATCTTGTTTATCATTTAAAAAATTAATATTTGTACCATTTATTTTCCACTTTCCATCTTTTTTACCATTAATATAATTACCTTCCTCGTTATTTCTACTCGATATTTCTTCAATATAACCATTACCTATCCAATATCCCTGCTTTATTCCATTTTCATATGCCCCTTTGCTTATTATATTTCCTCTTTCATCATAGCATAAATATTCTCCATCTAATATGTCACTTCTATAGTTAGCTATATCATATATGTTTTGGTTGCTTTCATACCATCTTTTATACAATCCTTCCTTCTTGACATTCTTCATTAATCCTTCGGATTTCTTTTTACTATTGGAAAAATATTCTGTCTTTAATTCTGATGAGGATTCTAAAATATTATTTCTGTATAAATTCTCACGAATTGTTAAACCTTCTTTAAATATTGTTTCTTTTATTTTATCTCCTGTTTCATTCCATTCAATATAAATACCGTCTTTTATCCCTTTAATATATTTGCCTTCACTTTTCTTCTTTCCATTAGTGTAATATTCTGTAAATAATCCATTTTTATAGCCTTCTTTAAATTCCCCCATTTTTTTATTAGTTTTTTCATCTAATACTAATAATCCTGTAAAGGGTTTTCCTTTATAATAAGCAATTCTAAATGGACAAGTAGCCTCATTATAATTAGTTATACCATCTCTGCAAGTTATTTCATGAGGATAAGCTGGTTCTAAATCTTCTTGTGAAAAACAAGGAGAAATAAATAAAACAAATAAAACCAAAATTATAAAATATTTTTTCATATTAATTTTCCTATTATTATGTTTTTAAAACCTGTTAACTTCTATAATTTATTTTTTAGTGAAAATTTTATAGGTAATTGAAAAAGAACTGGAACTGTCACACCATCTTGCTTGCCTGGATTCCAATTAGGCATAGACTTAATAACTTCAATAGCTTCTTCATCACAACCGCCTCCTATTCCTCTTAGAATCTTTAAATCATATATTTTACCATCTGTACCAACAACAAACTGCACAAGGACAGTGCCTGCTATACCTGTTTCCCTTGCCATTTTAGGATATTTTATATTCTGTTTAAGGAAATTCATTAACTCTTCAGTACCACCTACAAATTCTGGCATTTGCTCAACAACAAGAAATGGCTTTATATCTTCTTCCAAAGTAGACTCAGGAACTGCTTGCTGTTTTATGGCAGTTTCTTCAAGGTTATCATTAGATTGTAAGTTTACCAAAGTTATCATAATCTCTGATGATTTTCCTGTTCCTCCGCAATATGAGCAATTTTGTTTGCTATCTACATTACAGTATATGCAATTTTTATATTCATAATGTTCCGTTTTTTCTATAGAACCATCATCTTTATAAATTGAGTATATCCCATCTATAATTTTTCCTCTTTTATAATTAAATGTTGCCTTTATTTTACCATTACTATGATAATAAATTTCTTGTCCATCCTCTAATCCAAGTTCGTAATTCGCTTCATATTCTTTATTTCCCTTTTCGTTATATGAAATATATTTACCATTTAATTTTCCATGTAAATAGTCAACTTCGCTTTTTAGTTTACCATTTGAATAATACTCTGTAAATACTCCATTTTTATAACCATTCCTGAATTCTCCCAATCGTTTATTTGTCTTTCCATCAACTAATAATCCTGTAAAAGGTTTATCCTTAAAATATGCAATACCAAATTGACATGTAGCCTCATTATAATTAGTTATACCATCTCTGCAAGTAATTTCATTTGGATAAGCAATATCTAAATCTTCTTGTGAAAAACAAGGAGAAATAAATATAATAACTAAAATGATAATCGTAAAATATTTTTTCATATTAAATTTTTTATTAATATGTTTTTAACCTTGATTTAACTTTAATATTTTATTTTAAAATTATTTTAGTAATTTATATAAGAATTTAACATCTCAAATGATTGGGTTCTTATTTTGATGATTTTATTTGCGTTTAACCAGATATTCTCCAGTTCTGTTACTTTACTCAAATGTTTATCATTAGAATCACTCAAGCTATTCCAGTCATTTATCACAAGTTTTATTTTATAGAGAATTTTCTGAGCAAAATCTGTATCATTGTCAATAATATTTTGAAAAAATTGATTTTTAAGAATTGTATATTGAGAACCTAAAGTTTCATCAACATTACTTCTGAACTTTTCATATCGATTGTCAAAATATTCCTTTTTTACTGAAAGCCTGTTTTGTACTTTTCTACCGGAATGCAATGCATTTGAATAATAATTGATAGCTTTCGAAAATTCATATTGAATTGTTTTAAAGTTCTCTATATCTGAATTTTTATTTTTAAGAAGACGATCTATCTCCAAAATCTCTTGTTTAAATTTTCTGAAATCAGGACTTGAATGTTTCTTAATAGATGCTCCAACAGCCAATATTACTAAAACTCCTCCAAGTGCTGCAGCAGAAGCTGCAGATTCTTTATCAGATGCTGAAGAAC
>CAZMDE010000300.1:0-3803 GCA_964564355.1 uncultured Bacteroidales bacterium
TTAATATTTTTCTTATTAAATGGGAATTTTTTATATTTTTACATTTTAAATGTAAAATCAATAAGATGAGAACTGCAATTTCCCTGATATTTCTTGTTTTTTCTATTCAATATAATTATTGTCAGTCATTATCTCCTGATGTAAAATCGCCAGCCGGGAATTACTTTAAGCAGTCAAACGGTTCACTCGACTGGACTATTGGTCAAACTGCCATTACAACTATAGGTAATAATAAAAATATTCTTACCCAGGGATTCCATCAGGGTTCTTTCACTGTTTATGCTGTTGAAGAAGCAAAGAATCTTGATTTTCAGATTATGATTTATCCTAATCCTTCTGAAGATTTTGTTAATATTGAGCTGCAAACCAAGAGTATGAATGCTTTTCAATATTCAGTTTTTGATTTGAACAGTAAAGAAATTATGAAAAAGAATTGCTTAGGAAACAAAGAAAATATTGATTTCAGAAGCATTGCAACAGGAGAGTATTTTCTAAGAATTTATGATAAAAAAATACTCCTAAGAACATTCAAAGTCGTTAAACTTAAATAATACAAATATATGAGAAAGAACTTACTATTAGTATTTTCTATACTATTTTGCTTTCATCTGTTTGCGCAAACTCCAAAGTCAATTAATTATCAGTCCGTTGTTCGGGATGGTGGTGGAGTTGTATTACCGAATAAGATTGTTTCGCTTAGAATAAGCATTTTGAAAGGTAATCCAAATGGAACCTCAGTATATACTGAAACACAAAGCAAGGCAACAAATGAATTTGGAGTGGTGAATCTTAATATAGGCGAAGGAACTATCGTATCAGGTAATTTTTCAAATATCAACTGGGGCGATGATAAATACTTTCTACAATTGGAACTGGATATTAAAGGTGGCAATGATTTCCAGTTTATGGGTACGTCACAGATGCTGTCAGTGCCTTATGCCCTTTATGCTGAAAGGGCTAATGTTTCAAATACTGACACAAGTTCTACAAATGAATTGCAAACAATAACAAGAAACGGAACAGATGTTACCTTATCAAAAGGAGGAGGAACAGTAAGCATAGCAGATAATGATAATGACCCTAATAATGAAATACAGACCTTAAATATAAATGGTAATAAATTAGAAATAAGCAAAGGCAATTCAGTTGTTTTATCAGGTGCAGTTGACCTTGATGCTGACCCCACTAATGAAATTCAAACAGTGACGAGAAACGGTAATGATATAACTTTATCCAAAGGTGGCGGAACAGTCAATATTGCTGATGATGATAATGACCCTACTAATGAAATTCAGCAAATTTCTAAAAACGGAAATACAATAACATTATCTAAAAACGGAGGCACAGTTACTGAAACTGATAATCAAACATTAAGCACAAATGGAAACAATCTCACAATATCTAATGGTAACACAGTAAGTATTGATACTGACCCGACTAATGAATTGCAAACCCTATCATTAAATGGAAATTCTTTGTCAATTAGTAAAGGTAATGCAATTTCTCTTTTGGATAATGACCCTAAGAACGAATTGCAGGCATTAACTTATAAAAATGACACACTTTATTTAAGCAAAAGCAATTTTGTAATTATACCATTATCTAAATTATTACCATCAGGTACTTGTTTGAACAGTATAGACCAAACACCTCCGCCAGGATATGTTTTTACCAGCGCTATAAAGACGAATCCCTGGTTAGCAGGTCGCAATCTCACAATAGCAAGGACAGAAGCCACAATCGCTATAGCTAATAATAAAATTTACTTATTAGGCGGAACCGATTATAATGGAGGATATTATACTGGAGCAATAAAAGAATATGATCCTGCGGCTGATACCTGGAAAACAAAAAATACTAAGATTACCGGCAACCTTTATGCATTTACAATAAAAAATAAAATATATACATGTGGAAAATCTGACATGTCTGATGATTATTCTTTTGGTATATATGAATATGATCCAATTTTAGATGCAAATAATTTAAAACGGACAATTAGCAGAAATAACCCTACAATAATTGTAGTAAATGATAAATTCTATATATTCGGTGGATACCAAAAGGAAGGTCAGACAGAAATAATAGACAAAACATATGAGGGCTATGACCCTACTACAAATTCAACATTAAAAAGCGGAAATATGCCAGATGAAAGACAACGATTTTCATTAGCATCGTATGTGAATAGTATATATTTATTTGGAGGGAGTGACAACAGTCAGCCAAGTAATTATAATGCCAAGGTATATGAATATAATACTTTAACTGATAAATGGACACAAAAAAAAGATATGCCAAATCCTGCTCAAAGTATGATAAAATTGAATCTTGGGAATAAAATATATTTGATGGGTGGCTCAGGCTCTGGAACTTATTTTCAAATGATTAGAATATATGATCCAAGCAATGATACATGGACAGTGAAAAATATTCTACCATTTGGTCCTGAAATTCCTCCTGTAGAAAATATTCATGTAATTAATAATAAAATATATTTTTTAAATGCTATTGAAGGTGGAAGTGGATATTTTTATGAATATAATCCTGTTAATGACGAATTTATTTCGTTGGGCTTAATGCCATTGCCAAGAAGTGGTTATTCTTCTACAACATATAATGAACAAATATATGTAATTGGTGGTTCAGGTACGAATGGATATACAAATAATGATATTTTTAATCCTAAATTCTTATCTAAAACATTATACATTCATTGCAAACAATAGAAAATACGAATGAAAGTGAAAGGGTTTAAGAAAAAGAAGGGTTGCCTGATATTAATAACTTTAATAATTGCAATATTTTTTACATTTTGCAAGAAATTAGAGACTGGGAGAGAAATGGCTGTTAAAACGGATGATGTCATTGTTTCTAATACTATAATAACAGCAAAGGGAACAATAGTAGATTTGGGAAATAAAACTATAACTAATTATGGTTTTTGCTGGTCATATAGCGATACACCTACAATATCCGATTCTTATATTTCTTTTTCCAATTCTGCCAAAACAGGCAGCTTCTCGGCAAATCTGCTTAACATAAAACCTGATAAGGAATTTTATGTCCGTGCTTTTATAAGTAATGGTAATGAAATAAGTTATGGCAAAGCTCTTAAATTTTCATCAACACACGAAGGCTTATTGATTAACACTGTCAGCATTAAAATCTTAACCACAGCTTCAGTAGAAGTTTATGGGGAAATAATGAATATTGGCTCTTTAAAATTATTGGATTATGGTCATTGCTTCTCCAATAATGCTTTACCTGACATAAGTAGTACTAAATCAACTTACGGTGAGCTTAATACTGATAAATCATTTTCAAGTGTATTTGACAATTTGTTTCTTGAAAAAGCATATTATGCAAGGTCTTATGCCCAGATTGATGATAATACTTACCTCTATGGTGAAGTAAAATCGATTGTTATTCCTGACCTTAAGGTGAGAACCGATACGTTCAATATTTTGAACAGCACTACTGCCGAATTGCAAGGAACTATAATTCAACTGGGTATCCCAGTTGTGACTGACCATGGTTTTTGCTGGTCTGTTTCTACTTCAAATCCTAATTATAATGACAATAAAATTTCACTTGGTGCAATCAATAAAACAAGGCAATATAAAGCTAATCTTGAAAATATTATCAATAATGCTACTTATTACTTCAGGGCATATGCAACTGACGGCAATTTTATAAAATACGGAACTGTAAAACATTTTAAAATAAACAAATAATCGGTTGATGAATTATTATAAACATATCATTTTTATTTGCCTGCTGATATTTTTATTTGCAATAAA
>CAZMDE010000301.1:0-3791 GCA_964564355.1 uncultured Bacteroidales bacterium
TAAGATTATCTTTTTTTATTAATAATTAAGTATCAATTACTTTAAATTCGCTGACATAATTAATTTTAAATTTAAAGACTAATGAAGAAGCCTGTAACTAATAAAAAACAAAAAACTAATTTCAATAATATTAATGGAGAAGACTTAATTCGTATAGCTTTAACTAAAAAGAGCTGGCAGGAAATAAAGACTCTTGATACCTGGGAAGTGTTTAAAATACTTGCAGAATTTATTGAGGGATTTGAAAAAATGTCTGAGATAGGTCCATGTATTACAATATTTGGGTCAGCCAGAACAAATATTCACAGCAAATATTATAAGCTAGCACAGGAGATATCATATAATTTTGCAAAAATAGGATATGGTGTAATTACAGGCGGAGGACCGGGAATAATGGAGGCTGCTAATAAAGGAGCGCATTTTGCAGGTGGAAGTTCAGTCGGACTTAATATAGATTTGCCTTTTGAACAAACTCATAATCCTTATATAGATAATGATAAAATAATTACATTTCAGCATTTTTATATAAGAAAATCAATGTTTATGAAATACTCCCAGGCATTTATAGTCATGCCCGGTGGATATGGAACACTTGATGAGATGTTTGAAGCTATGACACTAATCCAAACTCAGAAAATTGCACCATTTCCAATTATCCTTGTAGTGAAGAAGTATTGGAAACCATTATTAAACTGGATTAATAATGAAATGCTTGATGAAAAGAATATAAGCCCTGAAGATCTTAATATATTTGTTTGTGTTGATACTGCTGAAGAAGTAATAAAGTGTGTAGAAGACCATTATAAGAAATATAGTCTGTCGCCTAATTTCTAAATTGGTATTGGGTAGTGCGTATTACGTACAGCGTATTGAGTAAAGCGTATTGCGTAACGGTTATTTGACTATTTTTTGTCGAGGAGTTCGTCAGTAACAGTCAGTTTTTTTCTGCCTTTAGCCCTGCGGGAAGAAAGCACTCTGCGTCCGTCTGCAGTTTCCATTCTTTTTCTGAAACCATGCTTGTTAATTCTTTTCCTTCTTGATGGCTGAAATGTCCTTTTCATTGTTTATTTAAGTAAAATTATATTTATTGAGTTTGCAAAAATACTTCATTTTAATTAATTTCAAAATAAAAAATATTAGTAAGCAATTAGTCGTTAATCGTAAGTAAAAGAATAATAAGGTATTACGAGATAAATAAAGCTGATTTTGTTGAAATCTTTATGATAAATAAGTGTGATATTGTAAAATTTTTGTGAAAAAAGTGGCAGTATAAATTCTTTTTTTATACTTTTGTCAATTAATAGAAAATGTTAAATAATATATTTATGAAGTTTTTTAAGGCATTACTATTGTTTTTAATAATACTTGCAGCTTCAGTCCTAAAATCCCAGGTTGTTTTTGATACTACAAAAACTAAACCATCAGATATCCCAAGTCCAGATGTTTTAAAATCTATGGGAGTTCCGGATGCATTAATACAAAAAATTACAGATTATAAATTACGAAACCTTAATAAAACTTCATATAACAGGCAAGATACAGTTAATAATAATTTTCTGAATTCCCGATTTCTTAAAAATGATACAATTAATAGAATCGGAAGGCAAGACAGCACCAAGCTAATTCAAAAGTTTCCTCAGGGAAGGATATTTGGACAGGATTTGTTCAGAAATCAGAATCTTAAATTTTTTGATAAAGCTACTCAAACTTCTGCTCCGGATAACTATGTGCTGGGTAGTGGAGATATGCTAAGTATATCAGTTTGGGGATTTGCTGAATATAATGATGCATTCAGCATTAACACTGAGGGTTATATTACTCCAAAGTTTATAGGTAGAGTGTATCTGAAAGGTTTGAAATTTGCTGATGCAAAAGCTGTTATAACTCAGAAATTTAGCCAGGTAACTGACCTTAAAAATTCCCATATTGATATTATTTTAAATTATTCAAGGGTTATTAATGTAAATATTGTGGGTGAAGTATATAATCCGGGAACTTATACTATTCCAGCTTTAAACACTGTTTTTAATGCACTTGTTGCTGCTTCCGGTCCAACCCAGATTGGTTCTGTAAGGTCAATTTATCTGAAAAGGAATAATAAAATAGTTGATTCATTAGATGTTTATAAATTTCTTACTGAGCCTGACAGTAAAAATGACATATACCTTGAAAACAATGATTATATTATAGTTTCTGCTGCAAAAAGAGTTGCATCAATAAATGGTACTATAAACCGCCCTCATAATTATGAAATAAAAGGCAAGGAAACTATTAATTCCCTGATTAAGTATGCCGGAGGATTGTTGCCCGGCTCTTATACTTCAAATATTCAGATCAAGAGATTTACAAATAACAAGATGGAATTAATAAATATTAATCTTGACAGTCTGAAAATAAATAAAAAGGATTTTATAATAAATAATGGTGACCAGGTTTTTATTGATATGATTTCCCAGGAGATTACAAATATCACAACAGCTTTAGGTTCTGTTAAGATACCCGGAACTTATGAGTTCGTTAATGGTGATAGGGTAAGTGATTTGCTTGTAAAGACCCAGGGAATAACTTTTGATGCATATACAAAAATGGCATTTATTACCAGAAAAAAAGAAGATATGTCAAAAAAGTATCTTACTGTTAATATTGCTAATATTCTCAGAGATAAAAACTCGCAGGATAATGTTTTACTCGAAAAGTTTGACACACTTACAGTTTTGTCAAAAAATGATTTTAATGATATATTGAAAGTGTCAGTTTTTGGTTCTGTTCGTAAACCGGGTGATTATGATTATGGAGAAAATCTTTCTTTAAAGAATATTATCCTGATGTCTGGTGGATTAAAGCAGGAAGCTGCAAATAATCGAATAGAGATTTCAAGAATTATAGATTATGACAAAAGCAATAATAAAATTATTCCTATAAGAGCTATTGTCAATACAGTTGAAGTTGGTAATGATTTGTCAATTTCTGAACAGGCTACTAATTATATTTTACAGCCATATGACCATGTTTATATAAGGTCAAATCCTGATTTTGAAATTCCTAAGAAAGTATTCATAACAGGTGAGGTAGTATACCCCGGAGTTTATTCTTTGACAAGGAAAGATGAAACTGCTGCAGAAGTTATTAAAAGAACGGGTGGATTTACAAAGTTAGCTTATCTCGAGGGTGTTACTATGAGTCGTAAGTATGATGAAACAGGTTTGGTATATCTGAATCTTGTAAAAGCGATTAAAAGACCACATTCAAAATATAATATTGTTTTAAATGATAGTGATGCTATAAATATTCCAAAAACAATCGATTTGGTTCATATATCCGGTGCTATTGGAAATGCAAGTTTTAAAAATATCAGTGCACCGTATTTCGGAAATAAAAGAGCAAAGTTCTATATAAAACAATTTGCCGGAGGTTTTGGTAAGGATAGCAGAAAAGCAGGAACTTATGTAATTTATCCTAACGGAATATTAAGAAAAACTAAAGATTTAGGGTTTATCAGGTTTTATCCTAAAGTTAAAAACGGCTCTATCATTCAGCTCCCATATAAAGATGTGAAGCCAATTGATGCCTCTAACCGGAAACCTCTCGACTGGAATAAAACTATTGAAAGTTTTACAATAAAACTAACAGGTGTTTTGACTCTATGGCTTTTAATAACCAAGATCAAGTAGTTTGATAATTATCAAATTACTATTAAAAATAACAAATATAAAATGGCAAAAGATATTATTTCTGTAAGAGACTTGTTTGATATGTTTAAAAGATTAAAAAGGTTTCTGCTTCAGAAATGG
>CAZMDE010000302.1:0-3788 GCA_964564355.1 uncultured Bacteroidales bacterium
GAATTTGAAGATATGATTATAAAATATTTCAGAGAAGCTGAAATTGATGATAAAGTCCGCTTGCATATTGGCAATGCTCTTGATATAATACCAACTCTGAATGTTACATTTGACATGATATACATTGATGCTGATAAAGAAAATTATATAAAATACTATGAATTGATTTTAGACAAGGTTAAAAAGGGTGGATTCATTCTTGCTGACAATGTTCTCTGGGATGGGAAGGTAATGGAAACCCCTGACCCGAATGACAAAGATACTATCGGTATTACTGAATTTAATAAACATGTGCTTAATGATAAGCGTGTCGAAAATCTGTTGCTACCTTTCAGAGACGGACTGATGATCGTCAGAAAACTATGAAATATATGGACTGTCGACTGTGGTCTGTGGTCTATCTTAAATCATACCTCGTACATTATCTTAAGGGTAGGGTGAGGTTTTTTTTCAAATCGTACCTCATACATCAACTTGAGGGCAGGGTGAGGTAAAATCGTACTTCGTACATCAACTGTCGACTTTCAACTTCTTCCCTCATCCCTCTTCGCTCATCACTTATTGCTACTCTCTAATCTCCTGTCCTCCCGCTTTTCTCTTCATTAAACCAGTTAGTACCTTTATGTATATTCCCATTTTCATCAATACGCCCTACTTTTTCCTCATTTAACCAGTTAGTTCCATTATGAATATTTCCGTCTTTGTCTATCCTACCTGATTTTTCTTCATTTAGCCAGTTGGAACCTTTATAAATATTTCCATCTTTATCTATTCTTCCTACTTTCTCCTCATTTATCCAGTTTGTCCCCCTATATAGGTTTCCATCCTTATCCACTCTGCCTTTTAATTCTTCATTAAACCAATTTGTGCCTGAATAGATTTTCTTCCCTTTTAGTCCAACCATATTTGATACATCCCTTTCTGGCTTTTCATATGAATAAGTTGTAGTTGTGCTGCTGTCTGATGAGCTTAAGAAAACTTTAAAAATTATATAAAGAATAACTCCTACAATCACTATTGTTAATACAACCATAAAAGCTAAATAAAGCAAAAAGCACCATGCTGCAATCATATAAAGTGTCGCTGCAACACGAGTTCCGTTTTTAAGTCCACGATGCGTAAATCCATCTGTCCAATCACAGAATTTAACAATAATCCATAGAATTGGATTAATAATGTAATTGTAAAACCAACCGCTTTTTGAAGATACTTTTGTTTGTGTTCTTCTTGCCCAGGCTTCTGTCTTTTCAGTTGAGTTATTTATTCCTTCTGTATTGATAGCTGCTATGATTCCACCTATTACAACTGGTGAAACCAAAAGAATAATGTTGGTAGTTTCTTGTGTCATTTTATTTTGTTTTAAATTTTGCCTACTCTATTATTTCAGCTTTTCGGCTTCCACTGTGGGTTAGTTCATTTGTTTTATAGTTTTTTCATTCTCAATTCTCAATTCTCCATTCTCCATTCTCAACCGAGCAAAGCGAGCTCATGAGCACATTGAAAATAATATATCAGCGAATAATTCTCAATTTTTTTCTCAGCTTTTCGGCTTCCGCTGTTGGATTATTTTTTACAAGGAATTTCATAAAAATCATTTATTGTCAAAAAATATTTCGGTTGGATATAGTTTTTCAAATTAAAAATGTTTGCCTCCATTACGTTAGAGTGTGTATAAATTAGATAAGCAAGTTCTGTGCAATAAATCTTCCTTTCTTCAAAATTATTGAAGTTATAGTCAAATGGAGCCTTATAAGTTCTATATCTTACAAATTCTTTTTTCAACATTTGTCTGCCAAAATCTGAAATTTCTTTAAATCTTAAGACGGTAACATCGCTTGCATCACTCAAATCAATAAATGTCTTTAAACAATCATATCTTATACCATTTTCTTTTGTCCCATCTGGAGTTGAATGTAAAATATAAACTTCATTTCCCTCCTTATGAATTATACCAACATGTGTATAATCTGCTATTGTCAGATTGAAGATGCTAATTAGCTTACTTTGAAATGACTGTCCTTTTGATAGTATCAAGTCATAGTCAGCCAACTTTCCCTTATCTATCGCTTTATCGTTAAGTTTGTTGTCTTTATTTAAGAAATAGAAAACAAGAAATAAAACCACTAAACAAAAGCTTAATATTTTAATTTTTCTTCTCAACTGTTTTACTTTTGTCTATGAAGTATCCTATCACTCCACCAACTATTGAAAAAATTACAACACTTAAAATAACATTGCTTAATAAATTTGAATCGTTTACAATGTCACCAAAATGCTCAATATATCCACCAATGCCTCCAACCTTAGATTTAATTATCTCAGGTTGAAAATAATAGCTTAATGGAATTCCAAGAATTCCTCCAATAATAGCAAATATTACTTTATTCATTTTTTTGTCTTTTAATTAATTTCTACTCATTTGGCTTTTCGGTTCGCCCCGTTTTTTTTAATGGTTTCTGGACTCCACTATATTATAATTAAATTTTCAGAACATATTGTAGATAAATTACTCATCCTGCCAATTTGAAAAGGAAAGTCATTGTTAATTAGTCATATGTTAATATCCCAGAAAAACTAATAAGAAATTCTTTGAATTATCATCCTCAATTATTTTCCATTTAACCCCATCAAAACTAAAATTAATTTTTTGTCTTATTTGTGTTTTTTTATCAGAAGGAGAGCGATCATCTGTAATAATGAATTCAACTTCTGCCGAATTTTCCTTAATAAAGGATGTTATACTTATATCTTTCTCATAAATTTTTAACCAATTATAGAAAAAATAGTATTCTCCACCACAAGAGCCAAAACCCACTCCATTAGTCATTTCTCCAGGTCTACGAATCCAATTTTTATTACAATATTCAGATAAAATATCTATTGCGGATTTTTTTGTAAATCTTAATGAATTTTGTTTATCTTTTTCTGCTTTCTCTTTTGCACTTGGTCCGCATGCAAGAAATGTTGTCATTCCTAGGATAATAATGATTGTTAATAATTTTTTTATTATTTTCATTTTGTATAAATTTAATAATTTTCCTACTCTTTGGCTTTTCGGTTCGCCCCGTTTTTTAAGTGTTTTCTGGTCTCCAGTAGTAAATTTTATTTTATCTATTTTTTTATTCTTGTATTGTGCTCAATATCTATTAAAACCAAAATAGATTCTGCAATTGCCATAACTCCTAATACAATAAGTCCGCCAACAACAATACTGATTATAGCAAATATTAATCCAGCTTGACCTGCTTGCATCAGGAGAATTGCAATTACTATTGCAGCTAACCCAATAACCCAGGCAAAAATTTTATATATTATTGATACTGTCCTTAAAGCAGGATATTTTTCATTTTCATTATTTAGGATGTTTCTTGTTGAATCTTCAATATTATTTGAATCATTTATTTTAAATCGCCCTGAATATACTTCGTTTCTTAATATATCTGAGTCAGTATTTAAAATATAATTTAGCTTTTGCTTCTGTTCTTCTGTAAGTTCCCGTTTAGAAAAATGTGTTATAAGAGCTTCATACCATTCTTTATCAAGAAGAACTGTATTTGTCCTATGAGAAACTAATTTTTCCAATAATTCTGAAATTGAATATGAAAAATACAATTTATCAAATTTATTATTGTCCATAATTTAAATATTTTAATTTGTCACCTACTCATTTGGCTATTTCGGTTCGCCCCGTTATTAAAGTGGTTTCTGGTCTCCGCTTGATAGTTTAATGTTTAAAATATAGTTTTCATGCAATCTGAAATCTTAAATTATTACTTAATTTTTATTTT
>CAZMDE010000303.1:0-3784 GCA_964564355.1 uncultured Bacteroidales bacterium
GAGCAGGCCTATCAGGATTTGCAAAACCTGAAAGAGTACCTTCCTGACAATAAAGAGAATTCAATCATCATAGCAGAACATGGACTTGAATTCTGGACGGCATGGGCATTAAATGTAAAGGTTGGACAGGAGAGGGCAATGAACAAAATAAATTGGGATAAATACAGGAATATTACTATTTTGCGTCAGAAAAATAAAGTTGGGAGAAGGGGACCCGGGAACAGACCAATGCCCGGACAACGGTTTAAAAAAGGGGAACATCCACCCATCGGACCATCAATGGAACCTCCAACAGGAGTTCCATCGGGACAACCGAATGAACCCCCAATGGGTCCACCACTTCCTGAAAATTTCAAATTAGTGTATAGCTCGCCCTACTTTAATGCTTATCAAAACGCAGATTAAAGCCATGTTTAAAACAAGAAAAGTGTTTCTCCTGCTGTATGCCATCATCTGGGTACTTGTGCTCATTTCACCCTATTTAAGATATATACAAGATATTGGCCCGAACAGCTGGAACAGAATGATCGGCGACTGGACAAATCTTGGCTTTCTCTTCCTGCTCTTTCTGGTCAATTTATTGGTTCTTGTACCAAAATTACTTCTCAACGGAAAGCGATCGCAATATGCAGTGATCTTGATTGTTATGATTGCTGTGGGTGCAGTGGTCAATGCAATACTTCATCCCCCCATGATGCCACCTTCTCATCCGGGGATGGATATTCAACCACTTGAATTACAATCGCACAGACTTTTCGGGTTGATACCTTTTTTAGGATCTGTTCCATATTTAACCGACGAATATCGTTTTTTTGCGAACAAACAAAATTGCATATATGTTTTTTCATATTCAAAATCGTGCGGTTGTTTTAATACTTTTGATACTTGATGACACGCTTCTTGAGCAATTTCGATAGATAATTCTAATGATTTATCGCCTAAAATTTTTTCACCAGTTTCTTTATCTGTGAGGTTAAATTTAAAGAATACACTGTCAGTATCCCCATATACATATTCCGCTTTTGTATTAACTAACCCATATTTAGTGTCAATATTTGTATCAGCGTAACACTCTTCTACAACTTTTTTTGCAAAAGTTAATAATAAGCGTCCAGTAGCAGTGGTAGCAGCGGCAATATCGGGTTCATAAAACGTACTTGTCTTCGCTCCTAATTGTCCATATAATGAATTCGCAGTTACTTTATAAGCCAGTTGTCTTTTATCAAGTACATTTTTCATAAAATCATCAGGAGTTTGTGTTATTAATTTTCGTGTGTCTTTTCTAGCTTTTAATAATTCTTGGAGAATAGAAGGCATAATTGCCTTTTCTTCAACTCCATCTTTTAATACAGGTTGCGCAAATCGACACACTTTATATCCAGACTTTATCTTTTCAGCTTTTCCCTTTGGTGTTTTTTTAATCCAACGATACGTATCAAACCGAACATCTACATATTCAATTCCAGGTAAATTATCATAGATATATATTCCATCTCTATTTTTTTCCCCAATTTCAAAAACTAAATTTCCAGCTAAATCATATATTTTGACCCATACTTTACTACCAGGGCATAAATTTTCAGATAACATTGAACTAGGATATAAAGAAGCAAAATCTCCAACACAAACAGCTTCATCCAGGTATAAACCACATTTAGGATCCAATACTATTGCTCCTTCATAGCCATCGTCTTTAGACCCCTTATTGATAACAGGCATTAATACACCCTTTTCTCTGCATTTTTTAGCAACATAGCTAGTTAGTTTAATTCCCTGACCTCTAAATATTAAGAAGCTCATAGGAACACTACATAATTTTGCCATTTCAACAAGATCTGTAACTACATCTACTTTATTAAATAAATAATGTACTAAATTACAATCCTGAATACAGTATTTCGCAATAATTGCTCTTGATTCAGGGCCTTCATTTGTCATTCTAAATATATCTTTAGGTGTGACATCATCTTTAGCTAATCCCCACTTTACCTTTTTCGCATATGGTTTCTCTGTTCCTAAAATTTCAAACCATCCTTCCTCTTTACAAACCTTTACCACTTTAAATTTTTGTCCGTTTTTATAATAATCACTGCTGTGATTTATTTCCTCAAAATGAATATAACTTTCCTCTTGTAACCCCATCATATTATTTGTAAATACTCTTGTGAAATTCGTGTCGGTAAGTTCGTCCCTACATATATGTAGGAGATTTTTAACATCATCTCCTATAAAATGCCCCCCTACATAGTCCAACTTATAAGACGTCAAATTTTCGCTTCTTCTAAACCAATTTAACATATCAATTTGTAAGCGACCGTTCATCTTAATAATAGATAATTCATATGTTCCTGATGCTAATGTGGTTGAACTTCTATCTATATCTATTTTTCCTGGGTTTTTATAATCCACGGTTGCACATAATTCATCATTATTTCGTGATAATTTTAAAAACTCTTCTACACAGAATAATTCTTGTGATCTTCTGAACATAAACTCATAATCAAAACTAAATATGTTATAACCGATAATAATATCGGGGTTCTCTCTTTGAACTAATTTTGTCCACGCTAATAACACATCTCGTTCAGTTTCATATGTTTCTAATTGTTGGTTCGATACCGCCATCTTGTCACACGAATTTAATACTATACAGTGATTTAAATATGGATCATTTTCTCCATATTTTAAAAATGTGGAACCGATAAAGGTAACTTTATCTCCTTCTAATGCTGGAAAGTTATTTCTAAGTGACCTTATTAATTCACTTATTTTCCCCTCTCTTTCAAACTTTTTATCACATAATATATCCACAATAGTCGACTCTTTATTTTTATAATTTTGATTATGATTATTAAATCCAGAATTAATTTTAAAGTAATTTTCTTCCATTATTTCTTCGTCTTTAACCGACTCATCATCTGTTTCGTCATCTGAACAATCGTCCTCATTTTCTTTGTCTTCCTTTTCATTTTCCTTGTCTTCTTTATCTTTTATTAGCATTATTTTATTTGCATTTTCAAACAAAGTTTCTATTAAATGTTCATTATTCACGTCTTCTTTGCGGTCTCTTACTTTTGTTTTTAACCAGTTTTCTGTACGTTTTAACAAATCATTTTCATCGGTAATCTGTTCTTTTGGATAAACTAAATCAATATTTTCCATATGTTCTTTACCAAATGCAGCTCTAATTATTTTACGTAATAATACTTTACATTGCTCTGTATTTATTTCTCCCAATTTAGTAAAATAGTCTACTATATTTGTTGCTAATTTTTTATATGATTTTATAGGAACAGGAAAATCACCGTGACTACTAGACGCTTCAATATCAAAACTCATAATTTTATAGGGAACCCTATCTTCTTTATGATTTAACGCAATAATATTTTTATAGTTTATTACAAACTCGTAATCACACGAGGTTGTTTTATTCGAACCTTTAATTTCAACCGTTTTTTTAATTGGCATTGCAATCCAACCGGAAGGACTTATTTCACGAATATGAAAGAAACGCAATAATGGAGGAATATTTGCTTCATATAATTCAATATATGATATTTCACTATGATATATAAATTTATATCCTTTGTCTAATAATTTACGTTCCTTTTCACCATCGCTATTTATAGAATCTTGATACCATAAGTTTTTTACTTTATTAAATATATTTAAATTCGCAAATTTGACTTCAATAAATCTATGTTTTTTCCCCGCATCAAACCCATATAATTTTTTTCGCTCAATTAATTTACATTCTATTATTGAACCTTCATAATATTTACCT
>CAZMDE010000304.1:0-3779 GCA_964564355.1 uncultured Bacteroidales bacterium
GCTTCATCTTTATCATATTTTGCTTCATCTTTATCATATTTTGCTTCATCTTTATAACATTTTGCTTCATCTTTATCACATTTTGCTTCATCTTTATAATAAAGTTTCAAAACTATGTTATATTTTCCTAAGTCTTTGTTATCATTAAGACATTACATATTTTTTAAATATATCATGTATATCTATCCGAAAAATAGTTTTATAGGTTTATTATAACTTTTTTATATTTTTGTTGTCTAATTCTTTAATAAAATGAAAAAAATCTTACGACTTACGTCTTTCTACTTACTTCTAATTATTATTATTTCTTCCTGTAAGCAAAACATTACTCAAAATGATTATCCTGATTCAGATGCTGTGTATATCAAAATGACCAAAGAATATACATTAAATGAGGACGGAACAATGGATTATCACTATTCTCATCAATTGAAGCTGTTTACTTATTTTGCTTTTAACAGCAAATACGGGGAAACTTTCATTGTATATAATCCAAAATTTCAAAATCTGAAAGTGAATAAATCATTTACAATAAATGAAAAGGGTGAAAATATTCCTTCTCCTGATAATGCTTTTAATGAAGTGCTGCCACAGTTTGCTGCAAATGCTCCGGCATATAATTATTTAAGAGAAATGGTTGTTACGCACACAGGATTAGAAAGAAATAGCACGATTACCCTGGATTATAATATATCTACAAAAAAAGATTTCCTTCCTGCTTTATCGGGAAACGAAATTCTAAATACCTCCTCTCCTATCAGGGAATTAGAAATGATAATTAAAATTCCAAAAACTAAAAAGCTTTATTATAAGCTGATTAATTCTGATATTAAACCTGATTCAACGGAAGAAAATAATTTTAAAATTTATAAATGGAATTTTAAGGAAATTGCTTCTCAGTCGTATGAACCTATGCAACCTTCTGATAGCAGGAACCTGGTACATCTTATTTATTCGACTTCGGATAAGATAAATGAGAATTTATCGCAAATTATTTCTCAACCTGCTTTTAAATATGAGGTTAATGAAAAGATAATAAAGGGAATTTCTGATATTATCAATTCTAAGAAACAGGTGATTGAAAAAGCACTGGATTTACAAAAGAAGGTTGTTGAAGAGTTCAATTATTTTCCAATTCCTCCTTTTTATACAGGATATAAATGCAGAACAGCAAATGAAGTTTGGAAAAGTAATGGTGGTACAGAAATCGAAAAAGCAGTTCTTTTAAATGCTTTGCTTAAAAATGCTAATATAAATTCTGAAATACTTGCATATTCGAATGCAAACCTAACAGGTTTTCCTTCGATATTGTTTGATAATTTTATTTTAAAAGTAACTCTTCAAAACAAAGAAATATTTTATCTATCGCCTGTGCATATTTATGATAATAATCTTGTATATGATTTGCAGTGGAAAACTTATTATCCTTTAACAGATAATTCTAAGATTTCGGATCTCACTGTAAATAATTATTCAAACTCTATAACTGTTAAAGGAAACCTCGAAATTGAAAAAAGCATTTTGAAAGGAAAAGTTTCAGCAGAATTAAATAATAAATTCAGTCCTTATTTCAAATTAACTTCATCTTCTGAATCAGCAAAATCACTTTTTCCAAATTCAAAAGATGCAAAAATAATTTCTGTTAATTCAAAAAAATCGGTAATAGATTTTAATTATGAAAATAATAAAGCCGGGAGAAATCAGAAAAATTATTCCTTTTTCAGCTTGCCTGAAATAAATAATGGATTAAGTACATGGGGAATTAATTTTATGACAGAAAAAAGAAATACGCCTATAGAATTGCAATCGAACATAAATGAAATTTATCAATATTCAATTACATTGCCTGCGAATTACTCGCTTTTCAATCCTGTGAAAGAAATTAAAATTGATAATTCGATTGGAATATTTACTTTTAAAACAAAGCAGGAAGAAAATATTATAACTGTCATCAAAGGAATTTATATTAAGCAAAATATAATCGAACCAAAGGATTACGAAGAATTTAAAACTCTTATTGACTGCTGGAATAATAAAAAGTATAAAGACTTAGTAGTAAATAGTAAGTAGTAAGTCTTTAGTAAAAAATTAATTTTGCTTATGACTTACGACTAATTCAGGGAATCCCAAGGAATTTATGAGTTTGTATAGAAATTATCCATTTGGGATTTTTCAATATATAATCTGTTATTAAAGGTGTAATTAATTTTCTATTACTCCATTCCGGTTGTAAAAACAAAATACAACTTTGACTGACCTTATTAGCATTTTCTTCAGCCCACTCAAAGTCGTTTTCATTAGTAATTATTATTTTCAACTCATTTGCCATAAAATATAACTCTTCCACCGGTGGTGTGGACTGTTTAGGAGATAGACAAATCCAATCCCATTTTCCTGATAAACTATAAGAACCGGATGTTTCAAGAAATGTTTGAATATTGTGTCTTTTCAATTGGCTACATAGGTAATCCAGATTGTACAATAAAGGTTCTCCACCTGTAACAATAACTGATTTTGCTGGGCAAACTATTATATTTTTTAATATTTTGTCAGTTGATACAGGGGGATATATGTCAGGATTCCATGATTCTTTTGAGTCACACCAGTAACAGCCAACATCACAACCTCCAAGTCTTATAAAATAAGCAGCTTTACCAGTATGATATCCTTCGCCCTGCAAAGAATAGAATTCTTCCATTAAAGGTAAATAGTTTCCTTTCATTCTTATTAATTTACCAAATTACTTTTTTTGAACAGAGTCTATTTGAATCTTAGGTACTACTGAAGATGAAGAGACAGGAGTAGTTTGTGGTTTTGCTTGTGTTTGTCCTGTAACTTTCTTAGCATCTTGTTGAGCTATTGGAGGATTCTTTGGAGGTAGTTGAATTTGGTTAGTTTTATTATCAGCAATTTTTTTATTAACTACAGGAGAATTTCTAGCAGATGAAAAATTTTTATTAATATTTTTATTGATAACAGGACTATTTCCTTCAGATATAGCACTTTTTGCAAAACTTACACTATTAGTTACCTTACCATCACTATTGTAATAATTCCAAGTACCATCTTTTATATCATTAATATAATTACCTTTGCTAAGCATCTCTCCTTTACGGTTATAAAAAATCCATTCTCCAGTTTTTTTTCCGTTTTTATAAGCCCCTTCAGAACTTTTTTCACCCGTTCCTAAATAATAAAATATCCAATGTTCTTCTCTTCTGTTTTTTTTATATGAGCCCTCAGATCTTAAATTACCAGTATAATAATAACTTTTATAATCTCCTTCCCTTATACCATAATAATAATTTAATTCTTCTTTAATTCCAGCTGTTTGTGTAAAATACCTAATACATGGTCCATTTTTAATATTGTTTTCATAATTTGTTTCATGTAATAGTTCATGATTCATAGTATATTCTTTCCATGTCCCTTGTTTACCCTTAGCATCAGTTGCATTCATATGTTTATCCTTTCTTGGAGCAAACTTTGGTCTCTTTTCAAAAGCCTGAGGAAAAACTAAAAAAGATAACAGAAATAATAATATGAATATGTATATGTATTTAAATTTCATCTGAAAACAATATATACTTTGAAAAGTTAATTAATAAGGAATAATTAATATGTATGATTTAATTAATTATCAATAATACTGGGTAATAAATATTATTAAATTAAAATTAACCTAATTATTTAAAATGAATTAAATTAAAAATTAACTACTACTTTTTCTTTATATTAAAAATTCTTTTAAATATATTAACTTCGGTCTTTTCTACCTT
>CAZMDE010000305.1:0-3769 GCA_964564355.1 uncultured Bacteroidales bacterium
TTGTTCTTATCAGTCGTCAGTTATCAACTGCAAAATTAATAGGTTTTTTTTAATAAGTAGACAATTGTTATCTCCCTACTCATTGCTCCCTATTTTAACGCATAGCAATATATACATAAGTGTTTGCAGGTATTATAAGCACCTATATCTTTGCTTGAAATGCAGCGGCAATGTTTGCGCTGACCTTTATCTTTTATGTTAGAATGATTAATAAAATCCATCAGAACTTTGTCGTCTCTAAATAATTCTATTATTAATTCATCGTCAATACATTTGGAATGTTTGATATTAAAATTTTCGAGGTTAATATCCTCAGCACAGGTTGAGATCTCAAATTTGCTGTTTTTTTGTTTCCATTCATTTGATATTTTTTTCAATCCTTCAGCAAATTCATGCTTCTGGGTTAAAGTAAATTCTGCGTTCTGAAAGTTTTCTTTTGTATAATAAGCGGATTTCCTTACCAGGTTATTTTGAACTTTTCTATAATTCATTACGTCAACAAAGCTGAAAACAAGACTGTTTGTATGATTTATCAATTTATTGCCTGTATAATAAATTCTTTCAAGAAGAATAGGAATTGTAAGCTCAGCGGACAAAACAAGAGGGTCAAAACGCCATATAAGTTTTTCCCTGCCGAGCTTTTCAGAAAGATTTATAAATGTTTCAATTCGATTTGACAAAGCCGGAACATCAGGTTCAAAGCCTTCATTTTCGTAATCATTCAGGGTGAATTGGAAATAGTAATTAATTCCCATCCGGCTTATTTCATCAAGAAAGGGAAGCAAAGGAGCAGGGTTTTTAGTCCAGAAAACTATTAAACGTGTATTAGCGAATGATATATATGAAGATTTACGATTGAACGGATTAACCCATTTATTATAGCCTTTTCTTAAATCATCCATAAAAGATAAAGCAAAAAAAGCTGGAATATCTGTAGCCCGGCTTGCAGATATAATAACAGGAGCAATACCATCCACAATTTCCCCTTGTTCGGTTGAAATTTTAATTTTATTCCAAATCATATCCAAAATTATAAAAAAATTAAAAATTAATTATGAATAATTGCATAAAAGCCTGATTTATTTAATGATTTAATTATAATTATGAAAGTTTAACAAGAATGAAACTTAATCAAATTTAATTCGTAAACAATTAATAATAATAGAGTTAAATTGAAAATAATAGTTATTACCATAAGATTGTTTAAATATAATTCATTTTTGTCTTGCATAATGGCAAAATATTTCGTAATTTTACACGATGAAATTTTTGTATAACATATTTCATAAACACATATCTGCAATTGTTGTAATTATATATTTATCAACAGTGTCAGTTAGTGTTTTCTCTCAGCATTTTTACAATAACGGAGGCAGTGTTATAATAAACAATGGAGCCTGGGTAATTATATCCGGAGACTATCTGAATCATACTTCATATGGGAATGACGGTACGGTTAATTCCAATGGGACAATGATAGTGCAGGGAGATTGGGTAAATAATGCCAATAATACAGTTTTTCCGGGACCAGGAGGAGAAACGATTCTGAATGGCACATTACCACAAAGTTTAATGGGCAGTAATAACACTACTTTTGAGAATCTTACCCTACAAAACTCGGATAAAATACTTGATGTAACGGATAATTCAGTACAAGGTGTTCTGGCATTAGATGCGGTATTAAATCTTAATAAAAACACTTTCATTATTGATAACCCAAACTCTAATGCAATAAAATATAAAAGCAAATACATACTTAGTGAAACTTTTCCCGGAAGTTATGGATATATCAGATGGAATATCGGAAGCTCAGTTAATACTTATGAAATACCTTTTGGCACAGGCAATACAAACAATAATGATTTAAATCTAACACTTACGACTACATCAGCAGGAAATTCACAAAACGGTTTTTTTTCATTTGCTACTTATCCCACTGATGATAATAATTATCCTCTGCCAACAGGAGTAACGAGCTTAGACAAAGCTGCATCATATATTGCTGACAGATACTGGATAATAGATCCGAATTTCACAACAAATCCTAATGTAGATTTAATTTTCAGATATACAGAAGATGACATTAATCCTGCAAATAATCCAAATCTTAAGCCTGAGCTTATGAAAGGAGAAAGTTATTGTACTACCTGCGGTAATAGCTGGAAAGCACCCGGGACTTCATCTTCTTTTGTATCAAGTAAAACAGTTGCAGTGTCCGGTGTGAAGGGAAGTGATTGCTATGCACCCTGGCGTTTAGAGAATCCTTTATCAGAAGTGACTATATATATACCTAACGCATTTACACCCGGGAATAACGGTTTGAATGATAGTTTCGGTCCAATAGGAGATAACTTAAAGCTATTAAAAAATTATAGTTTTATCATATTTAACAGACTTGGTGGAAAAGTATTTGAATCAACTGATATAAATATTCAATGGGATGGCAGAATAATGAATGATAATCAAAAAGCTCCTCAGGGAGTATATGCTTGGATAATGGATTACGTTAATATGAAAGGTGATAGAATTAGTAAAACAGGTAATGTTACATTGTTACCGGAATGGTAATAAATTATTGTTAATTATTAAATTTAAAATGCAATGAATAAAAAACCCTTTTTCACTTATATATCGGCCAGCAAAACGCTCAAGCCTTCATTCATAATAATATTATTATTTTTGTTGTGTAGTATTCCAACAATAATAAAAGCCCAGAAGAATGTTGGGATTAACTCTACCGGACAGCCCCCTCACCCATCTGCTCAGCTTCATGTTGATGCATTGGACAAAGGATTGCTGATTCCAAGAACTGATACAGATATGGTTGTTAAGCCTATTGCAAATGGTTTATTAATCTTCCAAACAGGAAAAGCAAATGCCTTCTATTATTATGATGCAACTTTAAAGCATTGGTTACCTTTAAGTAAATCAGGACCTACCGGTCCAACAGGACCATCAGGATCTAATGGATTACAAGGACTTCAGGGAATAACAGGAGCTACAGGACCCAATGGACCAACAGGACTTCAAGGTCTGATAGGACCAACAGGTTCCGGCGCCGGACCAATAGGTCCGACAGGACCGACTGGAGCCGCTGGTATTAATGGAAATAACGGTCCAACAGGTGCAACAGGAATAGGTTTAGCAGGACCTACTGGTCCTACAGGCTCAACAGGTCCGATAGGACCTACAGGAAATGGTGTAGGAATACCCGGAGATACGGGACCTACCGGACCAACTGGTGCTGCAGGACTAACAGGATTAAATGGCACAACCGGTCCAACAGGTAATAATGGCATAGATGGACCTACTGGTCCAACAGGAGCTAAGGGAGATACTGGGTCAACAGGTATGACAGGACCAACAGGTTTTGGAGTTGGACCTATAGGCCCCACAGGGGCAACAGGCATGACAGGACCAACAGGTTTTGGAGTTGGACCTACCGGACCTACCGGACCCACAGGACCAATAGGACCACAAGGAATACAGGGACTAAATGGAGATACAGGTCAGCAGGGTTTACAGGGATTGCAGGGATTACAGGGCATACAGGGTATTAAAGGAGATACAGGTCCGCAGGGATTGCAGGGTTTACAGGGACTACAAGGTTTACAAGGCTTGCAGGGATTACAGGGATTACAGGGCATTCAAGGCATTAAAGGAGATACTGGTCCACAGGGATTGCTAGGTTTACAAGGTTTACAGGGGCTACAAGGATTACAAGGTTTGCAGGGATTACAGGGCATACAGGGTATTAAAGGAGATACAG
>CAZMDE010000306.1:0-3766 GCA_964564355.1 uncultured Bacteroidales bacterium
TTTCCTATTGGGATCAATTTATTAAGTATTCGAATACAGCGGACAAAATTATGCATTCTGAGGAGAGAGTTAGTGCAAGTGTTTGAATACAGCGAACGAAATTATGCAGTCTAGAGAGTTAGTGCATTGTCCGCTGTATTCAAATCTACTCGACACCAGAGGTCTAAATCATATTTGCTATTGCCTTTACTGATTTTTTGCTTAAACAATTAATTCGTATTGCTGTAAATCATTATAATTTAATTGGCTACATACCTAAAATCTGTTTTTTGACAGCAATAAGATCTGAAATGGTAATTTTCCCTTTCTTCGATAAATCACCTGCTTTTTCATAAGCACCATTTAAAAGTGTACTCTTCAGCAAATGACTTTTCAGAGCTGCTAAGTCGCTTATATTGATTGCTCCGTCTCCACTTACATCACCATATACTAAAGCTTGACAACTGCTTTCTAATATGTTGCTTTGATAATATTCAATTCGCATTCCTGTTCCAATTTTTTGCAAATCGCTAACAATCTGGTCGTTATTCTTATCAAACATTTTAATTATAAATCCAAATTCGTTATATTTGTTTTTGATGTTTGCTAAATTTTCATCTTTAACAAATTCAGTAATTGAATTGTTTTGATTTGTTATATCTGAGATATCCAATTTAAATGGTGCGGCTGGGTAATCCCCACTGTTATAAAGAATAACTTCTGGGAAATCAGACCAAGCATATCTAATTGATTTTGGATTGCTTACTTCAGATGATACAACTCTTATTGTAGAATTATTAACAATTGTAGCTGCTGCTGATTTGTAAACTCCATCAGCTCCTGCTATTTCAAAGCTACCAGTTCCATCTATAGTTTTAAGCCCATTACCAATATCATTGAATTTAACATAAACCTTTTCCGCTATACTTGTCGCTTTGTTAGCTGATGGACTCGTCAAGGTTCCACTAACATTATAAAATTTCGCTAAAGCAGCATCTCCTGCTCTATCACCAACAACCTTTTTATCGCTCGGGTGAATATTGTCTGCTTCTCCACAATCAATGTTTACTGACAACGCAACGTT
This sequence comes from uncultured Bacteroidales bacterium, assembly GCA_964564355.1. GTDB lineage: Bacteria > Bacteroidota > Bacteroidia > Bacteroidales > JAGODS01 > CAZMDE01. Next base: position 1,064 of record CAZMDE010000306.1, read on the forward strand.
TGGCATTTGTTTTGCAACTAAAGCTTGCGCTTCTCTTACCCTTGCCCAGCCATCTGTTGCAGAAGTAGTATAACGTGGTAACTGAATAACAACAAATGGTAAAGAGTTGTTGTTAAAAACTATTCTCCATGAAGAAATAATTTCAGTTAAATATTTATCATAATCATCAGGCTGTGATTCACCTTGATACCATACTACACCTTTTGTTGCCATTTTAAGTATTGGATTTATCATTGCATTATATGAACCACTATTAGGTACCTGTCCGTCACCTCCAAATCCAAATGAAATTCCTAATTTATCAGTTGAACTTTTTGGCATCCAACAGTTTGCATTTGTTCCACCATGCGCCGTATATACTAATCCAATTGGAACTGAAGGATCATGCTCAATTAATTTTTTCCCAAAGAAATATCCTACAACAGAAAATGTTCTAATAGTGTTTGGAGTACATACATCCCATTTAGAATTAAGCGTTTCAGTTAATTCTGTTGTAGAAAAATTATCCCATTGTGTAAATAATCTTACGTTGTTAAGATTCCCCTCATTTAAATATTGCTCACCTGATAGTCCATTAAAAGACCATCGCATATTTGATTGCCCTCCTAAAATCCATACATCTCCAACTAAAATATTACTTAAAGTTTTTGTTTCTTTTCCATTGTTAACTTCTAATGAATATGGGCCACCAACCGGCAAGTTTTCTAATTCTATTTCAAACTCACCATTAATAGCTGTTGTACTATTTTCTTTTCCTGCTATTTTAGCAGTTACTATGTCGCCAGTTAGTGCGGTTCCCCAAATTTTGACTTTTGTTTCTCTTTGAAGAACCATATTGTCTTCAAAAAATGAATTTAATTCAAATTTTATAAAATAATCCTTATATAAATTGTTAAAATTAAGTGGTTCTCCATCTAAAACACTATAAGAACTTAAGTAACGAACTGTTGTAGTTCCGTTAAAAAATATCGATTCATACCCGAATGAAAATTCTGTTTCTCCGCTCTCTCTTGGAACACGTGTTTCTACAATCAAACTTTTACCATCCTCAGATTTTAATGACACCTTATTTGCTACAGCAACCGCTTGTTTACTATTATGTGCATATATCGTTGATGCTCCATCATAACCTACCTTTATACCATAATCAGTTGTCTTATCACTTAATGCCGAAACAGCTACACTATCACTATAAGAAGTAATTTTGGTAGCATTCTTTGATGGTGATGAATTTATCCACAAATTCATCGACTGACCTGTTATAATTTCTGTGTTTTGACTATACTTTACATATAAATATATATAATCTTTATCCCATGCATAATATATATCAGCTTTTTGTCCATTTGTAAGTTCCGGAGTATTTACCGGTTTTACTGCAGTAAGCTTATGCCTTTCTGAATACATGTTTTTGTCTTTTATTCCATCGATCGCAACGGTAGGTGGTGTAATTACTATTTTGTTAAGTCGACCAAGATATCCTGGGTCTCCGTTTGTTACTCCACAATTACTTAAATAACGAACTGTTGTCGTTCCATTGTAATATGTCGATTCATATCCATATGAAAATTCTGTTTCTCCGCTCTCTCTTGGAACACGTGTTTCTACAATCAAACTTTTACCGTCTACAGATTTTAATGACACCAAATTAGCTATAGCAGCTGCTTGTTTATTAATATGTGCAAATATTGATGATGCACCATTTGAATTTACCGTTATATTATAATCAGTAGTCGTAGAGCTCATAGCAGAACCTGCTAATGTACCTATTACATATATTCGATTTCCTAATGAATCAACTTTTAAAGCATCCTTTGATGGAGATGAATTTATCCATAAAGACATTTGTTGACCTGTTATTATTGCTGTATTTTGACTATATTTTACATAAAAATACACATATTTCTCATCCCATGAATAATATATGTCCGCTTTTTGTCCGTTTGTAAGTTCTGGTGTTAAAGAGGGTTTTACAGCAACAAATTTATTTGTTTCTGTATACCTATCTGCATCCTTTACTCCATCTATTCTTATAAAAGGTGGGTTGAATTCAAATTTAAAAAGTGTAGAAAGAAGAGAAGGATCTTCATTTGCATTTGTAGTTGTGCTTAAATAACGAACAAAGGTGCTAGACCAATCGGTTGCTTCAAAGCCAAAGGCAAATTCTGTTTCGCCATTTTCTCTCGGAACTCTAACCTCCAACATCAAGCTCTTATTGTCAGCCGATTTTGAGGAGACATAAGTACCTGCCGCTTTTGTATTTTTTTCATTTGTTGCAAATACTGCCGATGTTCCGGTTGTATATACTTGTATGCTGAAGTCAGTAGTTGAATTGCTGAGGCATGTACCATTGTTACCACCCATTAAGGTCGTCACATTACCAGATGAATTTTTTTTAGTTGAATCTTTCGACGGCGATGAATTTATCCACAAAACCATCTGTTGTTTATTTGCAATTAATGCCGTGTTCTGGCTATACTGTGCATACAAATACACATAGCTATCATCCCATGCATAGTATATATTTGCCTGTTGTCCGTTTGTAAGTGCCGGTGTTGAATCAGGCTTTACAGCTGCAAATTTTTTCTCTTCTGCATATTTTCCTGCATCCTTTACTCCATCTATTCTTATAAAAGGTGGGTTGAATTCAAATTTAAAAAGTGTAGAAAGAATAGAAGGATCTCCATTGCCTACTGTTGTTGT
>CAZMDE010000307.1:0-3755 GCA_964564355.1 uncultured Bacteroidales bacterium
TTGTTTTTTTTTTTATTTTAAATTTGCTCAAGAAATTTTTAAACATATATAGATTTTTGAATATAGATTTTACATGCTTAAAAATTTTTATTAAATTACTTATTCATTTTAAAATTAAACATTTAAACTAATAACTTAAAATTATTAAATTATGAAAAATTCTACATTTTTTACAGACGTAACCCTGAAAAGAATGAACATCAACATTTTCCTGATGCTCATGATTGTTTTCAGTATGTTGTTCATTCAACAAAAAGCTAAAGCACAAAGTTACGGTTCTCCACTATTTACTGAAGATTTTGGAACAGTTCCTAATCCAATACCTGGTGGGCAAACTGTTAATAATTATCGTGGTGAAATTACCGGAAGAGGTGATATTGGCTATGCATATTGGTTTTGGCCTTATATTTGTCCGAACGACCCATCTTCTGGAAAACGCTGGGGAACTCAATCAGTCGGATGTGAATCAACATCTTTTCCCTTAGAATTATATTCTAATGCTTATCTTGTAGGACCAGCACCTTTGTATAAATTATATTTACCTAGAGAGCATGGATATACTGAATGGGTGTTTGTAGCAAAAAATCCTTTAGTAGGAGATGCCTCGCCAAATGCTGTTGGCAATAAAAATAATCCTGCCAATTTATGGTGTTTAAGCACCACCAATGTTTGGACAAAAAACCCTTCAACCTGCTCTGGCACAAAAATGAGATGGTATTTAAATTTAAATGATAATACCACATGGATGTTTGGCTACTGGACGAGATATAAAATTAAATTAGAAATTACATGCGCTAGTGATGTTGCAGCTACTATGCATGATGGAGGTTATGCTCTTTCAGCTAATCCTTACTATGTTCATGGTCAATCTAGTTGGTGGGGAAATGGTGGCATTAATCTGGATCATACTCCTGATGACGTAAATGGGTTGATGTTAGTAGTTAATGCAGCTTGTGTAAAGGGTCTATTTTACAAGCGTGAGATTACAGGGTTATGTTATAATGCTCAATTTGAATTTAAAGCTTTTTATTCAAATGTTCTTGAAACAGCATGCAATCCTGAGACACCTATAAATATCCGTTACGAGATTTGGGATAAAAACCCTGGTGATGATGAAAGAAATTCTACTGTTACAGACGGGAATACAGGCGCTTATTCTAATGGTGCTAAATTGCTCATATCAACAAACACTGGCGATAAATTTAAAAAAACATCTTTTACATGGACTGAAACAAAATTAATATTTACTGTACCTCAAAATCAGGATAATGTATTTCTCATTTTGAGAAATAATGGAGTTGGAGGTTGTGGTAATGACCTTGCTATTGATGATATTACTTTCCGTCCTTATATTCCTTTTACAATTGCATATAATGCTATCACAACAAACTATTGTTCTACCGGTAAAATTACCCTTAATGGAACTACTTCTGGTATTGTTCCTTCAGGTTATGTTTTTCAATGGCAGGTAGCTGACAAAGGGAATACTAACTGGTCTGATATAGGACCACTTATTACTGATAAAAATAGCATCACATTAACTTTAAATTTAAGCGAAATTAGCAATAAGATTTTCAGAGTTATTTCAGCTGCCAGTAATCAGAATTTTGATAATTCAAATTGTTATGTAGCTTCTGCTAGTTATGATGGAAATTTAGTAGAAATACCTTCAGGAAATATGACAGTAACACCCCTTGATGTATGTTCCACTGGAAATACTTCTGTAACTTTTACAGTAAATTATCAGGGAAATGTATTCCCATGGACATTCTATTATAAAATTAACGGAGGAACTGAGCAATCTCAGTTAGTTGGCAGCTCGTCTGTTCATACTCTTTCATACTCAAAAATAATAACAATTACTCAAAACACAACAATTGAACTCACCAGAATAGTCGCTGATTGCGATGTGATGATTAATTCCATAAAGACTGTTACTTACTCTACTATTATTCCTTCGGGAACAGTTCTAATTCATGGCCCTGATCCCGGTTGCATTGGCTCGGAAGCTGACTTCTGGGTGGATGCATTACCTAATGCAACCAAGTATTTTTGGGATGTATCAACTGCAAATGGTTGGCAGATAATTTCTGGACAGAATTCAAGGTTTGTAAGGTTAAAGATTGGAACTTCTCCTATTACGGTTCAAATAACAATATCAAATGCTTGTGGAACTGATGTTGAAGTTCCTTCAGCTCCATTTCAAACATCTAATGATCCGCCATCCCAACCTGCTAATATTACAACACCTAATGGATTCTGTTTATCTTCAGGTAGTTTAGGTACTACTGATGTTCTTTTTCAAGCCTCAGAAGTATTAGGAACTCAATATTATTGGGAATGGTATGCAACGGCTGTGCTTAAAGATCCACAGCCTGCAGGTTCAGGACAATATTTTCAAAGTATAGTATTATCTGTTTCTAATAGTGTATCAACTTTTAAAGTAAGAGTCAGAACTAACAATCTATGTGGTTTTAGCCCTTATAAGGAAGTTACTTTTACTCCAAATAGATATCCAGCTCCTCCAACTTCAGCTAACGCTGACCCCAGTAGAGTTTGCCCTAATGACGATGGTAATATTACTCTTACAGCAACTGGAGGTTCAGGTACTACATTAGCTTGGTATACTCAAAGTTGCGGAGGAACACCTATTGGAACTGGTAGTCCTCTTGTAATTCCATCACCTGATATAACAACAACATATTATGCTCGTTGGGAAACACCGTTATGCGGTAATTCAACCTGCGCTGAGGTTAATGTAACTGCTGAAGATAAAGAAAATCCAACTATTGCATGTCCGGGAGATATAAATAAGATAAATGATAAGGATGCTTGTTGTGCTGTAGTAAATTATACAGTAAATTATGGTGATAATTGCCCAGGATCAGTGTTACAACAGACAGCAGGTTACCCAAGCGGCTATTGCTTCCCGGTCGGAATTACAACCAACTCGTTTGTAGTAACCGATGCTGCAGGTAATACAGCAACATGCAGCTTTAAAGTAACAATAAATGATAATGAAAAGCCAAGTATTACTTCCTGTCCTGTAACACGTAATATTGATGGCTGCACCACAGATGATATTACAGGACCAGTATATTCTTCAATTTCTGCTTCTTCCAATATTACAGAATTTGAAAATTCAACCAATAAAGGAATTGTAACTGATAATTGTGGAGTAATTGAAATTACATATATTGATAATGCTTCAGGTTCTTGCCCAATTATAGTTTCCCGCACCTGGACAGTAAAAGATGCTGCAGAAAATATTCAAAATTGTATACAGACAATTAATATTTATGACAATTCAAATCCAAATATATCATGTCCTTCATCACCATCAATCAGGACAATTGCTTCAAATACTTTGACATATACAGCTATTGGAACAGAGTTTGACAATACCTCTCTATCAGATAATTGCGTAAGTGTGACTGCAACAAATAACTTAAATGGAGGTACTTCACTGGCAGGTTATATATTTAGTTTAGGCAATACTCCTGTTACCTGGACTGCTAAAGATGCTTGCGGTAATACCAATAGTTGTTCTTTTAATGTAACAGTTTATTCACCATCTCTCACTATATCAAAAATCCAGACCAGTGGACCAAATCCGGTTACTGCTACAGGTCAAATATTAGGTTATACTATTACTGTATTAAATACAGGTAATCAGGCATTGACTAATGTTATAATATCAGATTTACTACCCGATGGCAACACAGGAACACTTATTGGACCAACCGGGGATGGAG
>CAZMDE010000308.1:0-3752 GCA_964564355.1 uncultured Bacteroidales bacterium
CATTGACAGTAACAGTTGCTTTATTGTCGCATTTACCATCACCATAATCAAGAGTAATTTCAGGTTTCCCTGTAATCAGGATAAGCAAGCTGCCTTTTGAAATATACCAGCAACCCGGGGCTTTACATATAGGATTAGTAGTTGTAATTGTAACTGAATATGGAACATTATTTATATTTACTCCTGTGAGATATCCGGTAATCTGGAAATAAAACGTTTCAATATTATTAGGTAAGATTCCGGAAACTTTAGCCCTTATTTTTTCGGAATTCCAAGTGTGAAATTTACCGTTAGGACGGGTAACTTTCATATTAATAGCGGAAATAGACCACTTAGCATTGTTTTCCAGGCAGGTAACGATGTGTGTGCCTTCAATTTTCCTATGGTTCAGGTAGAAATTGTTAAAAGTAACTGTGTCAGAGAATCCTTGCTGACCATAAGTTTTGTTTTTAGAATAGGTTATGTAAACAATACCTCTACGGTTTCTGCCCCATTTGCATACGTCATCTTTATCCCCAAAATCAACGGTTACCTTCCAGTAAGTGCCTTTATCTTCCTTAGTTACAGTGGCACACCAGGCATTGTCTTTATTCCCGCTTACTGCAAAATCAGCAAGGTCAACAAGATCATTAGCAGTAATGTCTGCTTCAGCATTGTCTTCGGCAGCCTGGTAGTCAGTTTGTGTAGTGGTTTCTTCTTTGTCTTTTTTGCATCCTGTGAATGTGAACAGGGTTAGAGCAAACAAAATGACAAAACTTTTTAAAATTAAATTACTTTTTTTCATGCTTTTAATTATTTAGGTTAAACATTAGATGATTTTATATTTACTTTAAAAAATACTTTGAATCTATAATAAGACAACAAAACAGTTAAAAAGGTTGCATAGCTTTGAAAATTTTGTTTAAAAATAATAAATTCAATAAGTTACCTCATGTCAATTACCTCAGCTTTGGGATGGTCGGAGGTTTTGAAGGTAAAAACCTCATCTTTTATAGGAATATTGGGGGAGAACTTTTTAACTATATAAGAATAGGTTGTGCCGCTTTTATCGTAAACTACAGCATTCATAACCTGTTTTTTTTCTTTGATAATTGTCAGTCTCACCCTGTGATAGGATTCTCCTTTTTTTGGCATCAGGTCAATGATATATGTTGGAATGCCTCCTTTATTTTCTTCGCGTATCAATTTTGATTTGAAATCTTTATTGTAATTTGTGAGGAGCTTATTGAAGCTTATATTTTCATTTTCAGTAGTAGCATTATTAATGTGAATTTCATCTGCGTCTTTTATATACGTCCATAAGGTTTTGCCATCGTTTATGACGTTCTGACCTGATATGTCAAGATTGAATTTGTCATCTTTAATGAATATTGTTCCTTCTTTGCTTTCACTGATTTTATCGGCAGTGTTCTCCATTTTATAAGTGAATTCAATCTTAATGGCTTTATAGGATTTAGTCATATTGCTTACTTCATCAAGAATTGCAATTGATTTCTTGTCAACAATCTGGGCGTTTGAGTAGTAAGTAGTAAGTAGTAAGTTGTAAGTAATAAGAAATATCAATAAAATGTACCTTTTCATTAATTCAATATTTAAGATTTATATATCATTCTCTCTTAACCTCTGCAATAATTGTACCAAAGCCATTTCATCTCTGATTTTTACTTCTCTTGCTTTGCTTCCTTCGAAAGGACCTATTATACCAACTGCTTCAAGCTGGTCGATAATCCTGCCTGCGCGGTTGTATCCTAATCTAAGTTTTCTCTGCAGCAACGATGTGGAGCCGTGCTGGCTCTGAACGATTATTCTTGCAGCATCTTCGAAAAATTCATCCCTCTCTGATGGGTCCATATCTCCTGTTGGTTCTTCGCCTTCTTCTATGTAATCGGGCAGTGCATAAGCTTCGGGATAAGCCCGCTGGTCACCAATGAAAGAAGTTACTTTTTCTATTTCGCTTATATCAATGAATGCACATTGCAGTCTTAAAAGGTCATTGCCGGTTGATAATAACATGTCTCCTTTGCCAACAAGCTGGTCTGCACCGTTAGTGTCGAGTACAGTACGGGAGTCAATCTTTGAAACAACTCTGAAAGCAACCCTTGCAGGAAAATTTGCCTTGATTGTCCCTGTGATTATATTAACTGTTGGTCTCTGTGTTGCAATGATTAAATGTATTCCTACAGCTCTTGCTAACTGTGCGAGACGTGTTAAAGGGGTCTCTATTTCCTTGCCTGCCATCATTATCAGGTCTGCAAATTCATCAACAACGAGAATAATATATGGCAGGAAAAGATGACCGTCATTAGGATTTAGTTTCCTCTTAATGAACTTGTCATTGTATTCCCCTATATTTCTGACCTGTGCATCTCTTAGAAGATTGAAGCGGTTATCCATTTCGATACAAAGAGAATTGAGGGTGCGTACTACTTTCCTTGTATCTGTTATAATTGCTTCTTCCGAATCAGGCAGCTTTGCCAGATAATGACGTTCAATCTTTGAAAACAGAGTAAGCTCCACTTTCTTGGGGTCAATTAAAACGAATTTTATCTCTGAAGGATGCTTTTTATATAGCAAAGAAGTCAGAATAACATTTAACCCTACTGATTTACCTTGTCCTGTTGCCCCTGCCATAAGTATATGCGGCAATTTGGCAAGATTAACTATGTAAGCCTCATTTGATATTGTTTTGCCCAATGCGATAGGTAATTCAAACTTTGTATTCTGGAATTTTTCAGAAGCAAGAAGCGATTTCATTGATACTATCTCCGGATTTTTATTAGGAACTTCTATGCCTATTGTGCCCTTTCCCGGCATTGGTGCGATGATTCTTATTCCGAGCGCAGAAAGACTCATCGCTATATCATCCTCCAGTCCTTTTATCTTTGATATTCTCACACCTGCTGCAGGAATAAGCTCATATAATGTAACAGTCGGTCCGATGGTTGCTTTAATCTTGTCTATGGTAATCCCGTAATTTTTAAGTGTGTTTACAATCCTGTTTTTATTTTCTTCAAGCTCATCCTTCTGAACATTTACTTCTTCTGGTCCGTAATCTTAAAGCAAATCAAGAGGAGGAAACTTGAAATCTCTCAAATCTAATTTGGGGTCGAATATTGTGTCAATTGTGTAATGTTCCGTTTCTTTTACAATTTCTTCAGGCTCCTCTTCTTCAACTTTCTTAGTGTTTTCAACTATTAATTCCACATCGCTTTCTTCAGTTACATCAAAGTCATCATCTTCTACAATTGATTCCGGAGCTTTAATTTCAGTGATTTGTGGCTTTTCTATTGTTTTCAGAGTTATTTCATCATCTTCGTAATTAACGTTTGAAAATCCCTCTTCATCAGTATTAGCTTCAATATTTTCATTTTCTTCTTGTTTTTTAAATAAAAGCCATTTAAATGATAGATTGTATACAATTATCAGAAATGAAATCAGAGTGAAAATGAGAAAGAGCAGAGTTCCTATAGAGCTTAAATATATTTTTAAAATGTCATTATATATGTAATATCCAAAGAATCCTGAATAAGTTGTTAATTCTTCTTTAGCAAAGAAACCAATTGTAACAGAAATCCATAAAATACAAAATAAAGTATAAGCAAATGTCTTGGCAATAGGTAAAAGGGAAATCTTTAGCAATAATTTGACACCAGTAATAAAAAAAAGAAATGCAATTAAGTAAGAAGCAATTCCAAATTCTTTTTTAATAAAAAATTCAGAAATATTATTACCAATTAATCCTAACAGATTTT